>CALSBD010000028.1:0-13098 GCA_943373055.1 Rhizobium sp. Q54 | reverse complement strand
CGCCCGGACCCCGGGGCCAGGCGTTCAGCGATCGCTAAACAGGTTACTTAACTAAACAAATTTACTCAACACGGCGGCCCCCCGCGCTGCTCTCCGCGCGGGGCGGGGGCGTCATGGGATGAGACGGCACCGTTTTGCGTTGCTGTCTGAGTGTCTTCCCGTGCTCTTCGAGACAAACCGGTCGCCACCTTCTTCGCAGCCCACCCGGCGCTGAGGGGGTGCCGCCCGGCACGATGTTACCCGCGTGGGAAGGGTACCCAGCGGCCTCCCTTGGCGCTTGAGGCAACGGCGGTCTCAATGAAGGCGACGCCCTTCACGCCATCCTCGATGGTGGGGAAGGTGACGGCCGGGTCGACCGGCGCGCCGGTGCGCGCGGCGCGGATGGCGCTCGCGGCTTCCGAATAGATCGTGGCGAAGCCTTCCAGATAGCCTTCCGGGTGGCCCGCCGGCACGCGCGTGACGCGGCCGGCCGCGGGACCCGCCGCGCCAGTGCCGCGCGAGACGAGATGGGTCGGTTTGCCGAACGGCGAGACATACAGGTGATTGGGCTGTTCCTGGTGCCACTCCAACCCGCCCTTGGTGCCGTAGACGCGGATCTTGAGGCCATTCTCATTGCCGGGTGCCACTTGGCTCGCCCACAGCATGCCGCGCGCGCCGTTCGCATAGCGCAACAGGATATGGGCGTTATCGTCGAGCCGCCGGCCGGGCACGAAGCTGGTGAGCTCGGCGTTGAGCTCACTCACCTCAAGCCCGGTGATGAAGTCGGCGAGGTTGAAGGCGTGGGTGCCGATGTCACCAATCGCGCCGCCGGCCCCCGATTGCGCCGGATCGGTGCGCCAGCCAGCTTGCTTCTGTCCGGTCGTTTCCAAGGCTTCGGTCAGCCAATCTTGCGCGTACTCCACCTGGACAACGCGGATTTCGCCGATTTCGCCAGCTTGCACCATCTCGCGCGCGTGACGGACCATGGGATAGCCGGTGTAGTTATGGGTCACCGCGAACACGAGGCCGGACGCTTTGGCGGCTTCGGCGAGCTTGCGGGCGTCCTTCAAGGTGGTGGTTAGCGGCTTATCGCAAATGACGTGAATGCCGGCTTTGAGAAATGCGTGGGCGATTGGCGCGTGCATGTGGTTGGGCGTGACGATCGACACCGCCTCAATGCCGTCCTTGCGCCGCTTCTCCGCCTTCGCCATCGCCGCGAAGTCGGTATAGACGCGCGCGGGATCGAGGCCCAACGCCTCGCCGGAGCGTTTCGCCTTGTCGGGTGTCGACGACAGGCAGCCGGCGACGAAGACGTAGTGATCATCCATGCGCGCGGCTAGGCGATGGACGGCGCCGATGAAGGCGCCCTCGCCACCGCCCACCATGCCAAGGCGAATGCGGCCGCCGGCCGCGCCATCGGATCGTCCCGTGATCGACATGGTGTTCTCCTCCCGTGGGCTGTAGTTTTTTACTTCAAGCCCAGCATGCGCTTGATCTTCTTCTTGTCGGTGGCGCCGCCGGCGAAATCGTCGAATGCCTTTTCGGTCACCTTGATGAGGTGGCTCTCAATGAACGGCGCACCCTCGGCGGCGCCGACCTCCGGGTGCTTCAGGCAGCACTCCCATTCCAAGACCGCCCAGCTGTCGTAGTCGTAGGCTGCGAGCTTGGAGAAGATGCCGCCGAAGTCGACCTGGCCGTCGCCAAGTGAGCGGAACCGGCCGGCGCGTTTCACCCAGGGCTGATAGCCCGAGTAGACCCCCTGGCGGCCATCGGGATTGAACTCGGCGTCCTTGACGTGGAATGCCTTGATCCGCTCGTGATAGATGTCGATGAAGGCGAGGTAGTCGAGCGCCATCAAGACAAAGTGCGACGGATCGTAGTTGATGTTGCAACGCGGGTGACCTTTCAGCGCATCGAGAAACATCTCAAACGTCGCGCCATCATAAACGTCTTCGCCCGGGTGGATTTCATAACAGACGTCGCAGCCGACCTCGTCGAAGGCGTCGAGAATCGGCTTCCAGCGCTTGGCAAGCTCTTTAAACGCCGTGTCGATCAGCCCGTCGGGCCGCTGCGGCCAGGGATACACATACGGCCAGGCGAGCGCGCCGGGGAAGGTGACGTGGGCGCCAAGCCCCAGGTTTGCCGATGCCTTGGCAGCGAGTGTCAGCTGTTCAACCGCCCAGGCTTGGCGGGCCTTCGGCTTGCCGTGCACCTCAGCCGGGGCAAACGCGTCGAAGGCCTCGTCGTAGGCGGGGTGGACGGCGACCAGCTGGCCCTGCAAGTGGGTGGAAAGCTCGGTGATCTCGACACCGTTCTCACGGCACAGGCCGGTGATCTCGTCGGCATAGGTCTTGGATGTCGCGGCCTTGTGGAGGTCAAACAGGCGGCCGTCCCAGGACGGGATTTGGACACCTTTATAGCCGAGGCCCGCGGCCCATTTGGTGATCGAATCAAGCGAATTGAACGGCGCGGCATCGCCGGCGAACTGGGCGAGAAAGATCGCCGGACCCTTGATGTTGGTTGCCATGGTTGTCCCCCCTCATGCGTCCCGGTCACTTGCCCTTGTGGTTTGCGAGCGCTGGATAAAGTTGGCGCCAGGCGGCGTGCGCCTCGGCGAAAGCCGGCACGAGCGCCGTCACCGGATCGATTGTTTGTTTCATCCGCGGCGCGGCGCAGGTCGCGATCGGGTCCGCCCCGGTCGCCGCAATCAAGCCGAGCCGGGCGGCGCCGAACGCCGCGCCAAAATCGCCGTCGGCGGGCACGTCGATGGGCACGTTGAGCACGGTTGCCATCAAGGTCAGCCAATAACGCGAGCGCGAGCCGCCGCCGACCGCAGTCGCGCGCGTCAGGCCACCCAGTGCGTCTCGGCAATCGGTGAACGCGAAGGCGACGCCTTCGAGCACGGCTTGGGTGAGGCCTTCGACGCTGGTTTCGTGACCGAGCCCGTCGAACGCGCCTCGCATGGCGGCGTCATTGTGCGGCGTGCGCTCGCCCGACAGATACGGCAGGAAGCGGGTGCGGGCCGGGGCGTGAAGCGCGTCACCCAGGGCCGTCGTCATCGCCTCCGCCGAGCGGCCGGTGATGTGTGACAGCCATTCCAGCGACGCGGTCGCCGACAGGATCACCCCCATCTGGTGCCAGATGCCCGGCAGTGCGTGGCAGAATGAGTGAACGGCGCGATCCGCATTGGGCGTATAGGCCGCCGACGAGGTGAACAGCACGCCTGAGGTGCCCAGCGACACAAAGGCCGTGCCCGGCGCCACCGTGCCCACGCCGCACGCCGACGCCGCGTTGTCGCCCGCGCCGCCAGCAATCACCACCGAGCGGCCCATGCCATAGCGAGCGGCAAGATCGGGCTTGAGATGGGCCGAGGGCTGTGAGCCCTCGACAAGGCGGGGCATGTGGCGCTCGTCGAGATCGGTGGCGCCGAGAAGGTCGGCCGACCAGCGGCGCGCGCCGACATCAAGCCACGACGTGCCGGCTGAATCCGACATGTCGGACACCGCCTCGCCTGACAGCCACAGCCGCACATAGTCCTTGGGCAAGAGGACTCGGCGCACCTTGGCGAACAGCTCGGGCTCGTGGTGTTTGACCCAGACGAGCTTGGGCGCGGTGAAGCCGGGGAAAACGATATTGCCGGAGATCGCGCGAAAGCGCGGGTCGGCGTCGAGCGCCGCGGCCTCGCGGGCCGAGCGACCATCATTCCACAAGATGCACGGACGCAAGGGGCGGTCGGCGGCATCAAGCAAGGTGGCGCCATGCATCTGGCCCGATAGGCCGATGCCCGCGACAGCAGCGAGCGCGGCGGGGTGATCAGCCTTGAGCGCCTCGAGCACGGCCTCGACCGCGCTGATCCAATGTGCGGGGTCTTGCTCGGACCAGCCATCGTAGGGGCGGGACACGGTGAGCGGCGCGGAGCGGGTGGCGATGAGGGCCTGGTCCGCATCGACGAGCACGGCCTTCACCGACGATGTGCCGATGTCCAATCCCAAATACACGGCGATGTCCTCCCCACCGGCCCTGCTCTGCGGCAAGGTCCGGCTTGATGTGGATGCGTCAGGATAACGGGATGCGATGTGTGGGGTGCGGGTGCCCGAGCGCCGATATGCGGTCGGTCGCTCGTCCCCGACGGGGGCTTGCGACACGGACGGGATCGGCTGAGGAAAGGCGCGCGGGCGGGATGGTCATGTCCGAAGGGTGACCCAATCGAGTGGCGCGCGCAAGCCATTCGCGCCGCAAGGTGCGGCGCGTGAGGGGCAGTCGTGGTCGGGGCAATGCGGGACCGGACCAGGTGGTCCGGCCTCACGCGGAGAGGCCACCGGTCAGGGGTTCGACGAGGTGGTGAAGGCCTTGATCTGTTGGCCCAGATCGCTGGAGTGGTCGTTGACCGCGCGGGCCACCTGCGCCACCTCGCCAGCCGCGCGGCTGGTTTCGCGGGCCGCTTCGGACACACCGTTCATGCTCGACGTGATCTCGGCGATCGCGGCGGACTGCTCTTCAACAGCGGCAGCGATCTGGGTGGAGATGTCGTTGAGCGCGGTGATGTCGGTGCCAATGCCGCGGATGGCCGTCACCGTGGAGCCGGTCGCCGCCTGGATGGCATCGATGCGCGTCTTGATCTGGTTGGTGGCCGAGGCGGTCTGGTTAGCGAGCGCCTTCACTTCGCTGGCGACCACCGCGAAGCCACGGCCGGCTTCACCGGCGCGGGCGGCCTCGATGGTGGCGTTGAGCGCCAACAGATTGGTCTGGCCGGCGATTTGTTCGATCACGTTGGTGATCGAGCCAATCTGGTCGGCGGCTTCGGCAAGCGACTGCACCAGCGTGTCGGTGTTGGACGCCTTCTCCGACGTGTCGCGCGACATGCGCGAGGCGCGGTGTACGTTGGAGGCGATTTCGTTGATGGAGGCGGCCATTTCCTCGGTGGCGGCGGACACGGTGGAGGCCATGCTTTGCGCGCGTTCGGCGACCTCGCCCAGCTGCGACGCGGCGCCCGACATTTGGGTCGATGTGCTCGACAGCGCGCCAACCACGGTGTTGACGCCGGTCGCCAAGCGGACCTGTTCGGTCACCACGGCCCAGGTCAGCATCGGCCCGAGGTAGCTGCCGTCGGCGCCACGAATGGCGGAGACCTTCAAATTGAGCGTCTCGGGGCCAACCTTAATGTTGGCGGTGTGCGGCAAGCGCGAGGGATCGGCCAGCATTTGGTGCTGATGTTGCGGGCGCTTGTGGAACACGTCGATGGTGGAGCCAACAAGCTGCGAGGCCTTGATGGGCAAATACTGCTCAATTCGGCGCAACGTTTCGATGCTGGTCTTGTTGGCGTAGGTGATCACCCACGTCTTGGGATCGCAGGTCATGACGTTAATGGGCATGTTGTCGATCATCTGCAACAAGCGCTCCGCATCGGCGGCCTTGCGCTTGGCTTCGGTCACGACATTCCAGGTCAGGATCGCGTGGGTGTAGGTGCCGCGCCGATCGCGCAGAGCTGTAATATCGAGGCTGAGGCTTTCTTCGCCGAGGCTTATAATTGCATGATGTGGCAAGTTTCGAGGATCGGCCAAAAGCTTCCGCTGATGCTGCGCATTGCGGTGGAAGACATCAACGGACTGCCCGACAATCGTTTCCGCGTTCACCTTGAGAACATGCTGGATCGTCTTGAGCAATTCGATCGATCGGGGGTTCGCATGGGTTATTGTATACGTGGAAACATCACACAACATGACCGCTGTCGGCAGGGCATCGATGACAGTTGTATAGTCGAGCGCGGGCGCACTGAAGGACTTGCGCAGGGTAGCGAGCATGGTGGAATCCTCGAAGGCAGACGTATTCAACTCGTCTGATCTTTAGATTCGCCCGCATGCGTTAAGCGTACCTTAAATATGCGCCTCGAATTCAATTTGAACGCAACAAATTTTAGAAATCATGCAAGTTGTCAGGAGAGCTTTACATTGACGTTGGTGCGGGTTTGCCTGGCTGAGTGTAAAGTCCGGCGATTTATTCCGAATTGGAAACAATCGCCGTCAAGTTGATCTCACTGAATGTAACCATCCCCAAACGTCAGATCTTCACGCCCACTGATCAACGCGCGCGCCGCGCAGGTCGCGAATGACGCGATCAGCGGCGGCGTGGTAGGCGTCGCCGGGCGAGGGCACGCGCTGGGGCGCATCAAGCGGCCGAGGCGCGGACAGGATCTGCGCAAAGAACGGCGCGAACGCGGCCAAGGACGAATACCGGCCGGGATGCTCATGATCGCGGCGGGGGCCCACGGGCACGATCGCGCGCGCGGCCGGATTGGCACGGTCGTCGGCGCCAACCTGGCGCGCCGACTGCCCCGGATTGGCACGCCGCGTCGACAGAGCACCGGCACCGGGACGTCCCGATGTCGTGCGCAGGGCCTTGGAGGCTGAGTTGTCGATCCGCATGTTAACCATTCCTTAACACGTCGACCCGAAATGAGACAATTTCGGGACGGCTGGGAATGGCAACGCAAACATGACGCCACGACTGGTAACGTCGCGCATATCTGCAAGGCTTGGTTAATACAGACGTGTTATGGTCATACATCTTATGCGGGTTGTGACCCGCTTCACGGGCGACGCCGAGCCAAGGAACACCTGATGTCCGCCACCACGGGACGTACCGATCGCACCGCTGTTTTAAGCGCGCGCGACATTCTCACCTCCATTGGCGAGGTGGTATATGAGTGGTCGATTGGCGACGACGTCTTGCGTTGGGGATCGAACGCGCTCGACGTCTTGCAAGTGCCCTCGTTTGACGCGATCGGCACCGGGCGCCGGTTCTCCGCGTTGCTCGACGCGGATAATCTTGCCACACGCTATGATGCGGTGATGTCGACGCCCAACACCGATGACGGCCACGGCGTGCCGTACTCGGTGCAATACTGTTTCATGCCGCGCGGTCGCGCGGGCGGTGTCAAGCTGTGGCTGGAAGATACCGGCCGCTGGTTTGGCGACAGCCGTGGCAAGCCCGCGCGGGCCCATGGCGTGATCCGCATCATCAATGAGCGCCACGAGCGTGAGCAGCGACTTGCCTATCTGTCGCGCTTCGACGAGCTCACCGGCCAGCTCAACCGGCCCCATTTCATGGAAGCCATGAACGAGGCGATTGAGACGGCGCGCAAAATGCGCACCTCGCTCGCCGTGATGCTGTGCTCGATCGACAATCTGGGCGTGATCAACGAAAGCTATGGCTTTGATGTCGCCGACCAGGTGATTGCGTTGGTGGCCCAGCGGCTCAAGTCGCGCCTGCGCGGTGGCGATGCGATTGGCCGTTACTCGGGCAACAAGATCGGCCTCGTGGTGCTCAATTGCTCCGAGGGCGAGATGGCGACGGCCGCCGAGCGGTTCGTGGACGCCACCCGCGATGAGATTGTTGCCACCGACCAGGGACCGGTATCGGCTACCATCTCGATTGGCGGCGTGTTGGCGCCGCGGTTCGCCCGCGATGCCGCAGAGGCGATCGCGCGCGCTCAAGAAGCACTGGACCAAGTGCGCAACGGGCGCCGCTCCATCTTCAACGCTTATCAGCCTTCGCCGGAGCGGGTCTCTGAGCGGCGGCGCAATCTGGCGCTCGCCGATGAGATTGTGCGCAGCTTGAATGATCGGCGCATCCGTCTTGCTTATCAGCCGATCGTGCGGGCGTCGGATCGCAGCATCGCCTTCCATGAGTGCTTGGTGCGACTGGAATCGGCCACTGGCCAAATTGCCAGCGCGGCACACATTGTGCCGGTCGCCGAAAAGCTTGGCCTCATTCGGCTGTTGGACGTGCGGGTGTGGGAATTGGCGGCGCGCGACTTGTTTGAATGCACCGACGCGCGGGTGTCGATCAACGTGTCGACCCGTACCACCGCCGACCCGGCGTGGCTGCGCAATATGGCCGCCATGCTCAATGCCTATCCCGGCGTTGCCGAGCGCCTCGTGGTGGAGATCACCGAAAGCGCGGCAATCCACGACGTGGTTGAAACCCGGCGGCTGGTTGAGACCTTGCAGGGCTGCGGTGCCCGGGTGGCGATCGACGACTTTGGCGCGGGTTTCACCTCGTTCCGCGCGCTCAAGAGCCTTGGTGTGGATCTCATCAAGATCGACGGCGCTTTTGTCGAGAACGCGCTGACCACGCCCACCGACAAGGCATTCGTGATGGCGCTTGCCGACCTTGCCAAGAGCCTGAGTGCCGAGACGGTGGCCGAATGGGTCGGTGACGAGGAGACCGCGGTGGAGCTCGGTAACTGGGGGATTGATTATCTCCAGGGCTGTCACACCGGCTCGGCGTTCATTGAGCGGCCGTGGGTGACCACCAGCACGCTCGACGAGGCGACCCAGCGCCGGCTTGCCATGCGCTAAGCCCCAGCGCCCACACCCCTGTCCGCGACGAAACGTCCTTGAGGATCGCTGCTGCTGGGCCGCGCACCGTGGCGATTGCGCTTGCCCGCGCGCGCGCGACCGGTTAGGCGATGTGTCCGTGATCCCACCCGTGATGAACCGACAGGAACGCGCCCATGCGCCCGTCTAAACGCGCCGCAGATGAAATGCGCGCCGTCCGCCTTGAACGCGCGGTCTCCAAGCACGCCGAGGGCTCGTGCCTCGTCAAGTTTGGCGACACCCATGTGTTTGTCACCGCCTCGCTGGAAGACAGCGTGCCCGGCTGGCTGCGGGGGCAGCGGCGCGGCTGGGTGACGGCGGAGTATGGCATGCTGCCGCGCGCCACCACCGACCGGACCCGCCGCGAGGCCGCGACCGGCAAACAAGGCGGACGCACCCAGGAGATCCAGCGTCTGATCGGCCGCTCACTGCGCGCGGTCACCGACCTGCAGGCGCTCGGCGAGCGGCAAATCACCATCGACTGCGATGTCATCCAAGCCGATGGCGGTACCCGGACGGCGGCGATCACCGGCGCGTGGGTGGCTCTCCACGACTGCCTTGCATGGATGCGCAAGCGGCAGATGATTACGGGCGCGGTGTTGAAGGATCATGTCGCCGCGGTCTCATGCGGCATCGTGCGCGGTGAGCCCGTGCTGGATCTTGACTATGTCGAGGACTCCGAGGCCCACACCGACGCCAACTTCGTGATGACCGGCTCGGGCGGCATCGTGGAAATCCAAGGCACCGCGGAGACCGTGCCGTTTTCAGAGGCGGAGCTGACGAGCTTGCTGGGCCTGGCGCGCCATGGCATCAAGCAGTTGGTCGACTTGCAAAAACTGGTCGTGTCGTGACGCGCAAGCTGATTGAACCTAAGTTCGTTCTGGCGACCCACAACAAGGGCAAGCTCGCTGAAATGCGCGACCTGATCGCGCCTTATGGCCGCGCGGTGGTGTCGGCCGGCGAACTGGGGCTTCCCGAGCCTGACGAGACTGCTGATACGTATGAAGGCAACGCGGCGATCAAGGCGTTGGCCGCCGCGCAGGCCTCGGGGCTGCCGGCGCTGTCGGACGATTCAGGCTTTGCCGTCGCCGCGCTCAATGGCGACCCCGGCGTCCAGTCGGCCCGCTGGGCGGGGCCCGACAAGGACTTCGCGCGCGCCATGCGCAATATTGAAGAGCTTTTGCAGGCCAAGGGCGCGGTGACCGAGGCGGACCGGCGCGGCGCGTTCATCGCGGTGTTGTGCTTGGCCTGGCCAGACGGTCACACCGAGACGTTCCGCGGCGAAGTGCATGGCACGGTGATCTGGCCGCCGCGCGGCACGGCGGGGTTCGGCTATGACCCGATGTTCCGCCCCGATGGCCACGATCGCTCGTTCGGTGAGATGACGGCGGAGGAAAAGCACGGCCTCCCACCGCTCGGCATGGGCCTCTCCCACCGCGCCAGAGCATTCGTCGCCTTCGCGGCCGCCTGTTTGTAAACAATATTGTTGTCCACAGACGGTCGTTGTCTCGCGTATTCGGATTCGCTCAAACCAATTCAACGCGAACCTTTCGTCCGACAACTTCGGCCGCACGCTGGAGGGTCGCGATCGTCACGTTTCCATCGGTTGGATCGAGCAAGCGACTGACTTGGCTGCGGCTGGTCCCCATGCGCTCGGCCAATCGCTTACGCGACAGTTTCTCGGCCTTCATGGCCTGTTCGAGTTGCCAAGCCAACACTTCCTTGATTGCGATGGCCTGAAACATCTCAAGCTTGCCTTCCTCGGCAAGAAAGCTGTCGAGGCTGGTGAGTTCATCGATCGTGCGCAGTGTGTTTGTCATCATAAGCCTCGTATTCTGTAAACTCTTTGAAACGGCGTTGAGCGAGTTTGAGTTCGTCGTCGGGTGTCTTCTCGATATAAGGTTGTTTTATGCAATCTTTCGCTTGAAATCCCTCAGCATCTCCGCCGCTGCATTGTGGCCGGGGGCGCCGGTGACGCCGCCGCCGGGGTGGGTGCCTGAGCCGCACAGATAAAGGCTGGCGATGGGCGTGCGATAGTCGGCGAAGCCGAGTGCCGGGCGGGCGGAAAAGATCTGATCGAGCCCCAACGCACCATGGAAGATATCGCCGCCCAAGAGCCCGAACGTGCGCTCCAGATCGAGCGGCGACATGATTTGGCGGCCAATCACACTGGCTTTGAACCCAGGGGCGAACTGGTCGACTGTGTTGAGCACGACATCGGCGACCATCTCCCGCGCGTCATCCCAGGAGCGGCCATCGGGCAAGGTGGGCGCCACGTGCTGGCAAAACAGGCTCGCCACATGCTGGCCGGACGGGGCGAGGCTGTCGTCGAGCGTGGACGGGATCAACATCTCGACCAGCGGCCGGTTGGCCCATCCTTGCGCGCGCGCGTCGCGAAAGGCCTGATCCATGTACTGAAGCGACGGTCCGATCACGATGCCCGAGGTGTGATGGTCGGCGAGAGCGCGGCCCGGCAGCGACGTGAACGAGGGCAGCTCGGAGAGCGCCACGTTCATGCGGAACGTGCCCGATCCGCAGCGCCAGCCGGTCATGCGGCGTTGGAAGTCCGCCGGTTGATGTGCGGCGTCCACCAGGCGGGTGAACAGGAGCTTGGGGTTGATATTGGCCACCACGGCGCGGGCCATGAGGCGCTCGCCGGTGTGGGTGACCACACCCAAGGCACGGCCCTTTTCCACGAGTACCTCGCTGACGCCGGCGTTGACGCGGATGTCGGCGCCCTTGGCGGCGGCGGCTTTCGCCATCGCTTGGGTGATGGCGCCCATGCCGCCCATGGCGTGGCCCCACACGCCACGCTTGCCGTTTACCTCGCCAAAGGCGTGGTGCAAGAGGACATAGGCGGTGCCGGGCGTGAAGGGCGAGGCGTAGTTGCCCACAATGCCATCAAAGCCGTAGATCGCCTTGATCGGATCGCTTTCAAACCACTGGTCGAGATAGTCACCCGCCGACTTGGTGAACACATCGAGCACGTCCTGTTGGCCAGCGAGATCAAGTGCGGCAACACGTCGGCCAAGGGCGCCAGCCTTGAATAGCTCCGGCAGCGCCGCGAACAGGCCGCGCCCGCCGACCGCGTTGGGTGGCGTCTTCAAGATGACATCCCGCAGCAGCCCGGCCACCTGATCGAGCCGCTCGCCATAGGCGTCAAGCCGCTCGGCATCGCGGGCAGAGAACTTGGCGACTTCCTGCTTGGTGACCCCGGCGCCGACCTTCAGGTGACGGCCATCTTCCAAGGGCAGGAAATTGAGGAGCCGCCGCTCGACCACCTTGAGGCCGTGGTGGGCGAGATCGAGATCCTGGATGACTTTCGGATTGAGGAGCGAGACCGTGTAGGAGGCAACTGAGTTGCGAAAGCCGGGGTGAAACTCCTCGGTCACCGCCGCGCCGCCGACCACGCCACGCTGCTCAAGCACGGTCACCTTGAGGCCCTTGGCGGCCAGATAGAAGGCGCACACGAGGCCATTGTGCCCGCCGCCGATCACCACCACGTCGCGCTCGCTCGCCATCGTGCATCTCCCCTGTCGACCGCTCCTTGGTACCGCGCGCGCGGCCCGCGCGAAAGAGGCACCGGAATCGTTCAAATTTGACCGAATGGTGGAACGGGATATCCAGGGGTTGTGTGCTTCACTGCCGCTCTCGATTTCCTTATCGAGACGGGAGACGCAAACATGAAGATGTGGATTGCTGCGGCGTTGACCGCAGTTGCGGTGATGGGCCCGACGCCGACGGCGCAGGCCAATGAGGGCGCGGCCTTCGCGGTGGGTGTTGGGCTGGGCTTATTTGGCGGGATAGCCGCCGCTGCAAGCGCGCCGGTCTATACCTACCAGCCCTACGGCTACCGCCGGGGGTATCAGGCGCCCTATTATGTCGAGCACCCTGGTGCGGTCGGCTATATCTATCGACCCTACTATCCCGCGCCGGTGCGCCGTGTGATCACCACGCCCTATGGCTATGGCGTGCCGGGCTATGTGGCCTATCCGCGCGCCATCTATCGGGCAGCCTCCAGCCGGCATCAGTGGTGCGCGCAGCGCTATCGATCCTATGATCCGGTCTCGGGCACCTTCGTCGACAAGCATGGCCGCATTCGCCAGTGCCTCTAAAGCGCCGATCTGATTGCACCAGACCGGCGCTCTAAATTTCTGATTTCGCATAATCCCCGGAACTGGTTTCCACTCCCGGGGATTATGCTCTCAGACGCGCTGGTCGGCGCTTTTGCTTTAAGCGTGAAATCAAACAAGAAGGGCGCCGATCCGGCTGGATCGACGCCCTTTGTGGTTTTTGCCTGAGCCGATCAGACGCGGCGCTCGACCATCATTTTCTTGATCTCAGCGATCGCCTTTGCCGGGTTCAGACCCTTGGGGCAGACGTTCGCGCAGTTCATGATGGTGTGGCAGCGATACAGGCGGAACGGGTCTTCGAGGTTATCGAGCCGCTCACCGGTCGCCTCGTCGCGGCTATCGATGAGCCAGCGATAGGCCTGCAGGAGCACGGCCGGGCCCAAATAGCGGTCGCCATTCCACCAATAGCTCGGGCACGAGGTCGAGCAGCAGGCGCACAAGATGCACTCGTAGAGGCCGTCGAGCTTCTCGCGATCATCGCGGCTCTGCTTCCACTCGGTCTGCGGCGTGGCGGTGGTGGTCTTCAGCCAGGGCTCGATGGAGCGGTGCTGGGCGTAAAATTGGGTCAGATCGGGCACCAGATCCTTGATCACCGGCATGTGCGGCAA
>CALSBD010000027.1:0-13175 GCA_943373055.1 Rhizobium sp. Q54 | reverse complement strand
ATCCAGACGCATGCGGTCTCTTATCAAGACCGTTTTTCACTGGCAATGAAAAAGCCACCGCTTTCACTGTGAGTGAATACCCGCATTGCAAGGCGCGCACGGCTGAGGAGGTCACTGAGATGATCCGCACCACACCTCAACCCTATCGTGGCTTCTCCCGGCTTGAAAGACGGCCCCAATCGGCGTTTCGTGACGCCATGAGCCTCAATTCCATCCCCACGTCTTCCACCCCCCACCGAATGGGCGCCCGCCCGCGGCTTGTTATGATTGCGGCTGTCGCGGTGGGCACCTTGGCCGGCTGGCTCTATCTCGGTGCGATGATCGCCGCCATGGTGCCACAGATGGACATGGCCACCTTTGGCCCGGGCATGGAGGCCTTCAACGCGTTTAATCGCTTCGCCGGCCTTTCCCCCGACCTGCGCGCCGCGCTGGCGGTGATGTGCCTGCCAGTGGAGGCCCATTTCGGCATGCCGGGGCAAGGTGACTGGGGCGTCCGCGACCTAAGCCTTGTCTTCATCATGTGGGTCGCCATGGCCATGGCCATGATGCTGCCGACCGCCGTGCCGGTGTTTTCCACCTATGCCCAGGAAGCTGAAGCGAAAGGGGGGCGAGGCGAACGACCAGCCTCGGTCCTGTGGCTAATTGGGGGGTATCTGGCGGTTTGGGTAGGCTATTCGCTCATGGCCACGCTGGCCCAATGGGGCCTCACGGAGCTGCGCGCACTCAACCCCGCCATGGGGCCGGCGAGCCTGATGCTGGCGGGCTCCACTTTGATTGCCGCGGGCCTTTATCAGTTCACCCCCGCCAAGCAAGGCTGCCTCGTCCGCTGCCAGATGCCGACCCGCTACATTGTTGCCAACTGGTCGACCGATGCGAAGGGTGTGTTTCGGCTGGGCTTGGAGCAAGGCTTGTTTTGCCTGGGCTGTTGTTTTGCCCTCATGACGGTCATGTTTGCCGTCGGCGTGATGAATATCATTTGGATTGCCATCATTGGCGTGGCGATGATTGCCGAAAAGACCATTGCCCATCCCGCCGTCAGCCGGGTGATTGGTGGCGTGCTTCTGGTGTGGGGCGCCGCGTTGATCTGGGCTTCGCCGGTCGGCGAGCGCCTTTTGGGTGGGTGATCCACCATCACGTGCGCACGAGCCCCTATCCGCCGGGCCCATTGTGCCCTATCATGACATTTCGATAACACCGCCCGGTCCCGTGCGGTTGAAAACCAAGACGCGCTCGGCTCGAACCGGCGCGCCCCGGAGGCCAGGACAAAGCGTGAGCGTCCCCAAGGAGCGACCCATTGACGCCGTCGCGCGCCGTGTCGGTGACCCGGAGGAGCGCGCCAAGGCAGCAGCCTTCTCGGTTCATTTGCTGACGGCATCGGGGGCGGGCCTAGCGGTCCTGGCCGCGTTGGCCGCCGCGTCCGGCAATTGGTTTTGGTTCTGGATTTGGCTTGGCATCGCCTTGATCGTCGACGGCATTGACGGCCCGATCGCGCGCAAGCTGCACGTCCAAAAGCGCTTGCCCAATTGGTCGGGCGACACGCTCGATCAGGTCATCGACTACGTCACCTATGTGTTCCTGCCAGCCCTCGCGGTGCCGTGGGCCGGCGTGGTGACGGGCCTGTGGGGAGCGGCGGCGGCCGGCATCATCGTGGTGTCGAGCGCGCTCTACTACGCCGACACCCGCATGAAGATGCCGGACAATTCGTTCCGCGGCTTCCCGATCGTGTGGAACATGGTGGTGTTCGTGCTCGTGGCTCTGCAGGTGCCCGAGGCGATCTCGTTTGGCATCATCGCGGCCCTGGGCGTGCTTACCTTCTTGCCGGTCGCCTTCGTGCATCCGGTCCGCGTCAAGCGTCTGCGGCCGCTCACCTTGTCGGTGATGCTCGGCTGGGCGATCACCGCGGGCTTCGTGATCGCCAACAACATGGTGGCGACCGAATGGACGTGGTGGGCGCTCGTCATCACCACCGTCTATCTCTTCTCGATCGGCGCCTATTTGCAGGCGACCAATCCGAAGGAAATCGAGACTGACGAGGACGACTGAGATTGGCCGGTCTGAGCAGATCCACGCGAAAATCGCTCTTGGGCGACGGGCGTCACGCGCCCTCGGTCTCCGCTGCCTCATAATCGGCAGATAGCGTCAACCACTCGTCTTCCGCCTCCGCCAAAGCCTTGGTCGCGTCGGCCCGCGCCTTCGACAGCTGCGCGCCCTCGGCCGGCTTTTTCTGGAACAACAGCGGGTCGGCGAGCCGTTGGTCGAGCTTCTCGATCTCGGCGGTCCACTTCGCCACCTTGGCTTCCGCCTCCTTGATCTTCTTGCGCAGTGGCGCGAGCTCCTTGCGCCGCTCGGCCGCCTGTCGACGCCGCTCTTGCTGGTTACCCGAGCGCTCATCGTCGCCCCGTTCCGCGCGGGCCGCTTGCGAGGCGGTTTCCAAGACGAGCTTGCGGTAGTCGTCAATGTCGCCGTCATAGGCGCTCACCGTCCCGCCGCCCACGATCAACAACCGGTCAACGGTCGCCTCAATCAAATGCCGATCGTGGCTGATCAGGATAACCGCGCCGCGATAGGTGTTGATCGCCTGGATCAGCGCCTCGCGGCTGTCAATGTCGAGGTGGTTGGTCGGCTCGTCGAGGATGATGAGGTTCGGCCCGTGGAACGTGGAAAGGCCAAGCAAGAGCCGCGCCCGCTCGCCGCCGGAAAGCTGCTCGGCCGGGGTGTCCATCTTGGCGGTCGAGAGCCCCATTTGCGCCACGCGCGAGCGCACGCGCGCCTCAGGGGCGTCCGGCATCAGGCGGCGCACATGCTCCACCGCTGATTCCTTCGGCATCAACTCGTCGAGCTGGTGCTGCGCGAAATAGCCAATCGAGAGCTTGGTCGCTTTGGTCAACTCGCCTTGCATCAGCGCGAGCTTGGAGGCGATCAGCTTGGCGAAGGTCGACTTGCCGTTGCCATTGGGACCCAGCAACGCGATGCGATCGTCCGCGTCGATGCGCAACGTGACATTCTTCAAGATCGGCTTACCGGGCTCATAGCCCACGGCTGCCCGGTCAACCGCCACGATCGGCGGCGACAGCGCGCCAGCCGGATCAGGCAAGGTGATCGGCAGCCCGGCCTCTTCATCAAGCGCTGCGATCGGCTCGAGCTTTTGCAGCGCCTTGAGGCGGGACTGCGCCTGGCGCGCTTTCGAGGCCTTGTAGCGGAAGCGATCGACGAACGCCTGCATGTGGGCGCGTTGCGCGTCGATCTTCACCTTCATTTTTTGGTCAAGCAGCATCTTCTCGCGCCGCTGCCGCTCGAAGCTGTCATAGCCGCCCGTATAGATTGTCAGCTTGCCGCGATCGAGGTGCACGATACTATCGACGCAGGTGTTCAACAGGTCCCGGTCGTGGCTGATCATGATCACCGTGTGCGGGTAGCGCGCCACATAGCTCTCCAGCCACAGCGTGCCTTCCAAGTCGAGATAGTTGGTCGGCTCGTCGAGCAGAAGAAGATCGGGCTCGGAGAACAACACCGCCGCCAAAGCCACGCGCATGCGCCAGCCGCCTGAAAACGCCGAGCAGGGCCGCGCCTGAGCCGCCGCATCAAAGCCGAGACCGGATAGAATGGTTGCCGCTCGCGCTTCGGCCGAATGGGCGCCAATATCGGCGAGCCGGGCGTGGATGTCGGCGATGCGATGCGGATCCTGGGCCGTCTCGGCCTCGGCGAGCAACGCGGTGCGCTCCACATCGGCGGCCAGCACGAAGTCCAGCAACGTGATCGCGGAGCCGGGCGCCTCTTGCGCCACGCCGCCCATCTTGAGCCCCTTGGGCAAGCTGATCGAGCCGCTTTCCGGCGACAGCCCGCCTTGGATCAGCTTGAACAGCGTCGTCTTGCCCGATCCGTTCTTGCCGACGAAGCCAACCTTGGCGCGCGCGGGAATAATGACGGTCGCGCCTTCAAACAGCGTGCGTCCGGCGAGGCGATAGGTGAGGTCGGTGATCGTCAACATGGCGGGCGGATCGATAGCCGATCAACCCGCCGCCGTCGATAGCGGGTGAAACCGATCAAGCAAGCCCGAGGCGCTTGTCGATATAGCCCTCGCAAATGCCCATGAGGTCATCGACCTTGTCCTCGAAGAAGTGGTTCGCCCCTTCGATGACCTGTTGTTCGATCACAATGCCCTTTTGCGTCTTGAGCTTGTCGACGAGGCCTTGGACGTCCTTGAGCGGCACCACCTTATCCACATCACCATGGACGATGAGGCCCGAGGACGGGCACGGCGCCAAGAACGAGAAGTCATGCAGGTTGGCCGGCGGGGCAATCGAGATGAACCCTTCGACTTCCGGCCGCCGCATCAAAAGCTGCATGCCGATCCAGGCGCCAAACGAGAAGCCGGCGATCCAGCAGGCGCGCGCATCCGGATGCACGGTCTGCGCCCAATCGAGCGCGGCGGCGGCATCCGACAGCTCGCCCGAGCCATGGTCGAACGCGCCTTGGCTGCGGCCAACACCGCGGAAATTAAACCGCAGCACGGCGAACCCGCGCTGGGCGAACATGTAATAAAGGTTATAAATGACCTGGTTGTTCATCGTCCCGCCGAACTGCGGGTGCGGGTGCAGCACGAGAGCGATGGGCGCATTGCGCCGCTTGGCTGGCTGAAACCGGCCTTCGATACGACCGGCGGGGCCATTGAAGATCACCTCGGGCATGGGGGTATGGGTCCTCTCGGGCAGGGGCCGTAGGGTAAAGGCGGGCGTGATCCCTTGAATTGGGAAGGCGGCCTTCTAAACTGATGGTGGACGCTCCACCGTGACGGATGGTGTTCCCACTTGTGTTAGCACAAGCGGTGGGGGCGATTTCAAGCTTTTCGATCATGTGGATGCACGGGTCTTCGCCCAATGGCCATACGGCGCGCCTACCTCGACCATAATGCGACGTCGCCGCTGCGCCCGAGCGCGCGCGCGGCCTTGGTCGCAGCCCTTGATGAGGTGGGCAATCCGTCGTCGGTGCATGCCGAGGGGCGCGCTGCGCGCAAGCTGGTCGAAGACGCCCGCGCCACACTAGCGCGCGGGTTTGGCGTCAAGCCGTCGGCCGTGACCTTTACCTCAGGCGGCAGCGAGGCGGCGGCGACGTTGCTGTCGCCTGCCTTTGGCCGAGATCGCAAGACGACCGGTCCGGCAACGACCTTGATGGTCAGCGCAATCGAGCACCCGTGTGTCTTAACGGGAGGGCGCTTTACCCCTGATCGCATCGTCACGCTGCCGGTGCGGCCGACCGGCATCCTTGATCTTGATGCGCTTGATTACGCTTTGCGCGCGGCCAGCGGCCCCGTCGTCGTCGCCGTCATGGCCGCTAACAATGAAACCGGGGTCCTGCAGCCGATTGCCGTCCTTGCCGAGCGGGTTGCGGCCACGCCCGGCGCGGCGCTGATCGTCGACGCTGTCCAAGTGGTCGGCCGCCAACCTGTCGCGTTCGGCGAGACCGGGGTGGATGCGATGTTCTTATCTGCCCATAAGCTGGGCGGACCGAAGGGGATTGGTGCTATCATCCGACGCGACGCGGCGGTGGCCTTTGATCCGTTGGTGTTGGGCGGTGGGCAAGAGAGCCGCCAACGTGCGGGCACGGAAGCCGTCGCCCTCATTGCCGCATTCGCTGCAGCCTTTGAGGATGCCATCCGGGACGTGACCGCTGAGGCGGCCCGACTGACGGCGCTGCGCGACGCTTTTGAGGCTGACCTCAAGGCCCGCGTGCCACAGGCGGTCTTTATTGGCGACACGGCCGAACGGCTTCCCAACACCAGTCTTGTCGCGGTGCCGGGGTTGAAATCCGAAACGGCGGTGATCGGCCTTGATCTCGCTGGCGTCGCGGTCTCGTCGGGTTCGGCCTGCTCTTCGGGTAAAGTGGCGCGCTCGCACGTGTTGGCGGCCATGGGGGTCGATCCGACCTTGGCCGACGCTGCGGTGCGGGTGTCGTTTGGATGGTCAAGTGACCTCGACGATGTGATCCAGACCGTGGCGGCGTTCGAAAAAGTCATTGGTCATTTGAAGAAGGGAAGGGTAGCCGCGTGACGGCTTTGCCCTATATACTGGTATCACCTCGCGGACCTTGAATCCGCGCCAGGGAGATGAGTGACATGCCGGCAGTCAAGGAAACGGTCGAACAGGTCCGTGCGATCGACGTCGACCAGTACAAGTACGGGTTCACCACGGACATCGAGTCCGAGCTTGCGCCCAAGGGCCTCAACGAGGACATCGTCCGCTACATCTCGGCCAAAAAGGACGAGCCGACGTGGATGCTGGAGTGGCGCCTGGAAGCCTATCGTCGTTGGCTGACCATGGACGAGCCGACTTGGGCGCGGGTGAACTATCCCAAGATCGATTTCCAAGACCTGCACTATTACGCCGCACCGAAAAAGAAGGACGGCCCGAAGTCGCTCGACGAGGTCGACCCGGAGCTCCTGAAGACCTTCGAAAAGCTGGGCATTCCGCTCAAAGAACGGGCGATCCTGGCTGGCGTCGAAGGCGCGCGGGTCGCGGTCGACGCGGTGTTCGACAGCGTCTCGGTGGCCACCACCTTCAAGGACGAGCTCAAGAAGGCGGGCGTCATCTTCTGCTCGATGTCGGAAGCGGTGCGCGAGCATCCCGAGCTGGTGCGCAAATATCTAGGCACCGTGGTCCCGGTGACCGACAACTATTACGCCACGCTCAATTCGGCGGTGTTCTCTGATGGATCGTTCGTCTACATCCCGCCGGGCGTTCGCTGCCCGATGGAGCTGTCGACCTATTTCCGCATCAACGAGAAGAACACCGGGCAGTTCGAGCGCACGCTGATCATCGCCGACAAGGGCTCCTACGTCTCGTACTTGGAGGGCTGCACCGCCCCCATGCGCGACGAAAACCAGCTGCATGCCGCCGTGGTCGAGCTGGTCGCGCTCGAAGACGCCGAAATCAAGTATTCCACCGTCCAGAACTGGTATCCCGGTGACAAGGACGGCAAGGGCGGCATCTATAACTTCGTCACCAAGCGCGGCGACTGCCGCGAGGCGCGTTCCAAGATCTCGTGGACGCAGGTCGAGACGGGGTCGGCGATCACCTGGAAGTATCCGTCCTGCATCTTGCGCGGCGACGATTCGAAGGGGGAGTTTTACTCCATCGCCATCTCGAACGGCCGCCAGCAGGTCGATAGCGGCACCAAGATGATCCATCTCGGCAAGAACACCGTGAGCCGGATCATCTCCAAGGGTATTTCGGCCGGCCATTCCGACAACACCTATCGCGGTCTGGTGTCCGTTCACCGCAAGGCCGACGGCGCGCGCAACTGGACCAACTGCGACAGCTTGCTGATCGGCCATGACTGCGGGGCCCACACGGTGCCCTACATCGAGACCAAGAACGCCTCCGCGGTTATCGAGCACGAGGCCACCACCTCGAAGATCGCCGAAGACCAGCTGTTCTACTGCGTCTCGCGCGGCCTTTCTGAAGAGGAAGCGGTGGCGCTTGTCGTCAACGGTTTCGTCCGTGAGGTCTTGCAGCAACTCCCCATGGAGTTCGCGGTCGAGGCCCAAAAGCTGATCGCGGTGAGCCTCGAAGGCAGCGTGGGGTGAGGGCGCGGGTGATGACGACGAGCGCAACTCCAAGCCAGTCTGTGATCCTTGAGCTTGACGACGGTCTTGCTGAGACCATCCGGGCATCAATGGCACTGGGTGGCTTTTCGTCGCCGGCTGAGTTCTTGCGGTCTGCCGCAGAGGAATGGCATTCCAGCCATATGCTCAGTGATGTCGATGCCGATGCTCTGCGTGTTTTGCTTGAGGACGGCCTCGAGAGCGGCGATGCGGTTGAGTTTCAGCCGTTTGTCGCAGGCCTGAAGGATCGCCTGGACGCGAAGCGCCCCCGCCAAGCATGAGGCGCATCGTTGTTTCACGGCGAGCGCGCGACGATATCGAAACCGCGATCAACTATCTGGACGAACATAACGCCCAAGCGGCCATTGAGTTGCTGAGCGTTCTATCATCCAAAGTAGAGGCCCTCGCGGCTTACCCCTATTTGGGAAGGCCATATGAAAATGGAAAGTTTAAGGGGCGGACTATATTAGCGAGTGGATACAGAGTGTTTTATCAAGTATTTGACAGTGAGATTATGATCGTGCGTGTGCTTCATGAGAAGCGAGACATACCAAGACTTCTACGCTAACCGAGGTTGATGAAAAGACAGGAATACAAACTGAAGGGACAGATGTTCCACGGATTTGGACACCATCGATAGCTCCCGGATCGCCTGGGGCCGTCGCAAGAGGAACGGACGAAAGCCATGTTGGAAATCAAGAACCTGCACGCCAAGATCGGCGACCGTGAGATCCTCAAGGGGCTTGATCTGAAGATCGGCACGGGTGAGGTGCATGCCATCATGGGCCCCAACGGCTCGGGCAAGTCGACGCTCTCCTATATTCTGGCGGGCAAGGACGACTACGAGATCACCGAGGGCGACATTCTCTATCAGGGGGAGTCGATCCTGGAGAAGGGCGCCGATGAGCGCGCGGCGATGGGCATTTTCCTTGCCTTCCAGTACCCGGTCGAAATCCCCGGCGTCGCCAACATGACCTTCCTCAAGGCCGCGCTTAACGCCCAGCGCAAGGCGCGCGGCGAGGGCGAGATCGCGACCGTCGAATTCATGAAGCTTGTGAAGTCGCAGGCTGAAACCCTCGGCATTAATCAGGAAATGCTCAAGCGCGCCGTCAATGTCGGCTTCTCCGGTGGCGAGAAGAAGCGCAATGAGATCCTGCAGATGGCCGTGCTGCAGCCCAAGCTGTGCGTGCTTGACGAGACCGACTCGGGTCTTGATATCGACGCGTTGCGCATTGTCGCCGACGGCGTGAACCGTCTGCGCGGGCCGGAGCGCTCGATGGTGGTGATCACGCACTACCAGCGGCTCCTCGATCATATTGTGCCCGACTTCGTGCATGTCCTCTCAGCCGGCCGCATCGTGCGTTCGGGCGGTAAGGAGCTGGCGCTTGAGCTCGAAGCCAAGGGCTATGCCGACTATGTCGGCGAGGCGGCGTGAGATCATGACGATGACGGCCGCGACCCCCTTACGCACCCCCGCCGAGCGCGACTTGATCGAGCTGTTCGCTCATGCGCCAAATGCGCACCCAGTGCGCCTCACTGCTGCGCGCGCCTTTGAGGCCAATGGCCTGCCGCACCGTCGGGTCGAGGAGTACAAGTATACCGACTTGCGGGCGCTCATTCGCGCCGTGCCGCCGCGCGCGTCCGCGCCGGCCGCCGACGTGGTGACTGAGCACGCGACGACGGCGCTGCCGGAGAGCCTCGGCGTCAAGCGGATCGTGTTCGTTGACGGCGTGCTCCAGCCCCAGGTGTCGGATGCGCTCGGGCTTGACGGCCTCACGGTTCGCCCGCTCGCCGACGCGCTCGATCAGGTCGGCGCACTGCATCCCCAGAAGGCGGACCCGATCGTCGGTCTCAACACCGCGGGCCTGGGCGCGGGCGTGGTGATCGAGATCGCCGATGGCGCCGTCGTGGACGCCCCCATCGAGATCGCGCACATCGTCGCCGCGCCGTCGCCGGTGTCGGTCTATCTGCGCCATGTGGTCCATGTGGGCGCGGGGGCGCGGGTGACGTTTTTGGAGACCTATCGGGGTCCGGCGGCGGTCGCCTATCAGGTCAATACGGCAATTGAGCTGGCTGTCGGCGAGGGGGCCGAGATGACGCTCGTCAAGCTGCAGCAAGAGGGTGACCAGGCGCTGCATCTGGGCACCTTGATGACCACGCTGGCGGCCAGAGCGCGGCTCGATCACTTCCAGTTCGTCGGCGGCGCTCTCACCACGCGTGGCCAGGTGTTCGCCACCTATGCCGGCGAGGAGGTGACGTTTGCCACCCGCGGCATCGCGCTGTTGCGTGGCAAGCAGCATGCGGATGCCACCCTCGTGGTCGATCATGCGGTCCCGCACGGCACGAGCCGCGAACTTTATAAGGCGGTGATCGACGACGCGGCCAAAAGCGTGTTCCAGGGAAAGATCATTGTGCGCCCCCACGCGCAGAAGACCGACGGGCAAATGTCGTCGAACGCTGTCTTGCTGTCGGATGACGCCGAGGTCGCCAACAAGCCGGAGCTTGAGATTTTCGCCGACGACGTGGTGTGCGCCCATGGCGCGACCACCGGGTCGCTCGATGAAAAGCTGAAGTTCTATTTGAAGAGCCGCGGCATCCCGGATCGGGAGGCCGAAAAGCTCTTGGTGATCGCGTTCCTGGCCGAAGCGGTTGAGGAAATGGAGCGGCCGGAGATCGGCGACGTGCTCATCGGGCTGATCGAGGCGTGGCTCGACGCGCGCGGGTGATGAGGGCGGCGCGGGCGGCCATGAGGGTCCGCCCGTGATTGGAAACGGGGCCAAGCGGCCTCAAGATAGATATCGCGTGGGCGTTCCAGGGCGCCGCGTTGATCGGGGAGAGCCGTATGACGATGCATTCACGGGCCGTGGGCGCCGCCTATGACGTGGAGCGGATTCGCGCCGATTTCCCGATCCTGTCCTTGAAGGTTTACGGCAAACCACTCGCCTATCTCGACAATGGCGCGTCGGCGCAAAAGCCGCAGGCGGTGATCGACCGCATGAACGAGGTGATGACCAAAGGCTACGCCAACGTTCACCGTGGCTTGCATTATCTTGCCAATGAAGCGACCGAGGCCTTCGAGGAGGCGCGCGAGATCGTACGCGGCTATCTCAACGCCGCGTCCACCGATGAGATCATCTTCACGAAGTCGGCGACCGAATCGATCAACCTCGTAGCCAATGCCATGGGCCAGTCGGTGGAGGCCGGTGACGAGGTGGTGCTGACCATCATGGAGCACCATTCCAACATCGTACCCTGGCACTTCTGGCGCGAGCGCAAGGGCGCGGTGCTCAAGTGGGTGCCCGTCAACGCGGATGGTTCGTTCGATATCGCCGAGCTGGAGGCGCGGCTCACCGACCGCACCAAGATCATTGCCGTCACCCACATGTCGAACGTGCTTGGCACCGTGCTGCCCATCAAGGAGATCTGCCGGATCGCCCATGCGCGCGGCATCCCGGTGCTTGTCGATGGCAGCCAGGCGGCGGTCCACATGCCCGTCGACGTGCAGGACCTAGGCGTGGATTTCTATGTGGTGACCGGCCACAAGCTTTATGGCCCCACGGGTGTCGGCGTTCTTTACGGCAAGCTGGATCGCCTGCGGGCCTTGCCGCCGTTCCTGGGCGGCGGCGAGATGATCAAGGACGTCACCGAAGAGGTCGTCACCTATGGCGAGCCGCCGCACCGGTTTGAAGCGGGCACGCCCAATATCATCGAGGCGATCGGTCTGGGAGCGGCGCTGCGCTATATCGAGCGCATTGGTCGCCCCGCGATCGCGGCCCACGAGGAAGACCTGCGGGCCTATGCTCAAGAGCGGCTGTCGCGCATCAACCGGGTCAAGATCTTTGGCACCGCGCCGGGCAAAGGTGCTATTGTTGCCTTCGAATTGGACGGTGCGCACGCCCATGACGTGGCCACCATCCTGGATCGCTACGGGGTGGCGGTGCGAGCCGGCACCCATTGCGCCCAGCCGCTTATGAAGCGATTGGGCGTCACCAGCACCTGCCGCGCGTCGTTCGGCCTCTACAATACCCGAGCCGAGGTCGACCAACTTGCCGACGCGCTGCAAAAAGCCCATGATTTCTTTGCATAAGGTCGCCCAGTGGTCGCCGAAGAGGTCCCCATGAACGAACGCGCCGTCGCCGATCCGGACACCGCGGAGCCCGTCACCGGGGCCGTGGCCGCGCCCGCGCTGCCGCCTGAAGAGATCGACCGTTTGACCGACGATATCATCGCGGCGCTCAAGACGGTCTATGATCCCGAGATCCCGGCCGACATCTATGAGCTGGGTCTTATTTACAAGATCGATCTCGATGACGAGCGCAACGTGGCCATCGACATGACGCTCACTGCGCCGGGATGCCCGGTGGCTGGCGAGATGCCCGGCTGGGTGGAAAACGCCGTCGTCTCCGTCGAAGGCGTCAATCAAGTCAAGGTGACCATGGTGTTCGACCCGCCGTGGGACCAAAGCCGTATGTCCGAAGAGGCGCGCGTCGCGCTCGATTGGTATTGACCGCCGCCTGGCAGGGGGGAAACCCATGACCGTCGCTCAGAAGCCCGCCGCTCCTCGCAAGAAGTTTCAGGTGGTGTCGCTCACCGACGCCGCCGCCGATCGCATTCGCGAGATCATCGAGGATGCGGATCGGCCGATCGCCGGCTTGCGCTTAGGTGTGAAGAACGCCGGCTGCGCGGGCATGGCCTACACCATGGACTATGTCGACGAGGCCAAGCCCGGCGATGACATCGTGGAGGACAAAGGCGTCAAGATCTTCGTTGATCCCAAGGCCGTGTTGTTCTTGCTCGGCACCGTGATGGACTTTGAGACGACCAAGCTGTCGGCGACCTTCGTTTTCCGCAATCCGAACCAGACGTCCGCTTGCGGCTGCGGTGAATCGGTGGAACTCAAGCCCGCCGACCCGGCCGCGCTCGCCTGATCAAACAAATGGGAACGGGGCATGGCGGACAACGGCCTCGCTGACCATTTGGCCGACCTTTACGCCGCTTGGGGCGGCGTAACTTTCAAGCGCATGTTCGGCGGCCACGGCGTCTACCGCGACGGCGTGATGTTTGGCCTCATCGCATCGGGCGTTTTCTACCTCAAGGTCGACGCTGATACGAAGCCGCAGTTCGAAGCCGAAAGCTTGCCCCCCTTCGTCTATGACGGCGGCGCCAAACCCATCACCATGAGCTACCACCGCGCCCCCGAGCGCGCGCTCGATGACCCCGATGAACTGATCGCGTGGTCACAGCTCGCGCTTTCCGCCGCCAAGCGGGCGGCAGCGGGGAAGGGGAAGAAGAAACGGTGAGTGGTGGTCTCGATGCATCAGTTTGACTATTTATACTTTAAATCTGCTTTGTTCCAATTGCTCCGTCGCCCCCCGCTCCCTGTCCCTCGCCCGCCAGGGGCGAGGGGACGCTTGCACGAAAGTTTCAGTTAAAACAGATCGTTACGGCCTCTTCAACCCCATTTCAGGCGTCCCCTCCCCCTTGGCGGGTGTATAGACCGGAGACATAGGTAACAGGTGTTCGGAGACATGGGTAACACTTCCGTTCGGTCCTGGAGGGTCGGACGATGCCGTGG
>CALSBD010000026.1:0-13187 GCA_943373055.1 Rhizobium sp. Q54 | reverse complement strand
CCGCCCCCGTGCAATGGCAGGCCCCGATGCAGCCTCTCACATATGTTTATGACCGGTTGGTCGACGTCATGGCGCTGATCGCGGCGCTGTTGCTCGTTTGGGTGATGGTGGCCGTCATCGGCTCGGTTGCGATGCGTAACGCCGGGATGCAGCCGTTTGCGTGGCTGTTCACATCGACCGAGTACGCGATGCTGTACATCACGATGCTGGGGGCGCCCTGGCTGGTGCGCAAGCGCGGCCACGTTCACATCGAGCTCGTCACCGCGACATTGCCGGAGCCGATCCGGGTTTTCGTGAGCCGGCTTGTGGCTGCCATGTGCGTGGCGATCTGTCTTTATTTGGCGTGGAAGGGTGTCCAGCTGGTGCAAACCAACCTAGCGCGCGGCGATTTCGACGTGCGGGCCTATTACTTCCCCCGCTGGATTTTGACGATCACGTTTCCCGTCAGCTTCGGGCTGATGGCCATTGAGTTTTCACGCTTCGTCTTCGGACGGGACCTCATGCACACCGGCCAGGCGGGTATACACGAATGATGTGGTATGAGGCCCTGGGCCTGCTTCTCGGCGCCATTTTGCTGATGATGGGCATTGGCATGCCCGTCGCTTTGGCGTTTCTCGCTGCCAACATCCTGGGCGCCTGGATCTTCATGGGCGGCGACCGGGGGGTCACGCAGCTTCTCAACAATGGCTTGGGTGCGCTGACCTCCTATGCCCTGGTTCCGATCCCGCTGTTTTTGTTGATGGGGGAGCTGTTCTTCCACACCGGGCTTGGCGGGCGGATGTTCAATGCGATCGATCGGCTGTTGGGCCGGCTCCCTGGTCGGTTGAGCTATGTGACGGTTCTGGGCGGCACCGGCTTTGCCGCGCTGTCGGGCTCGTCCATGGGGTCGACGGCGCTGTTGGGCTCGCTGATGGTGCCGGAGATGAACCGGCGCGGTTATAAGAAGCACATGTCGCTGGGGCCCATTTTGGGCACGGGTGGCCTGGCCATCATCATCCCGCCGTCGGCGTTGGCGGTGTTGTTGGCCACACTCGCCAAGATCGATATCTCGGCCTTGTTGATGGCGGGCATCATTCCCGGCCTCATTTTGTCGCTCCTTTACTTGATCACGATCTATATCCAGACCCGTATCGATCCCAACGCCGCACCGGCCTATGAGGTCGATCCGATCCCGCTGTCGCAAAAGCTGTGGCTGGTTTTGCGCGACGTGGTGCCGATGATCGGTGTAATGGTGGTGTGCGTGCTGTTGATGCTTTATGGCATCGCCACGCCGTCAGAGGCGGCCGCGTTCGGCGCGCTCGGCGTCATTCTTTTGGCGATTGCGTTTCGCTGTTTGACCTGGGCGGTGATCGTGAAGTCCGTCGAGGGCTCACTGCGCGTCACGCTGATGGCCTACCTGATCGTGTTCGGCTCGGCGACGTTCAGCCAGGTGTTGGCGTTCTCGGGCGCGTCGGGCGGGCTGGTGCAATGGGCGACGAGCTTTGATCTTGCCCCTATCGTGATGCTGCTCGCTATGTTCGCGGTGTTGCTCCTCTTGGGCATGTTCATGGAGCAGATCTCCATCATGCTCCTGACGGTGCCGGTGTTCTTCCCGCTCGCGCAGTCGTTAGGGTTCGATCTGGTCTGGTTCGCGCTGATCATGCTGTTGTCGCTGGAGATCAGCTTTACGACGCCGCCGTTTGGACTTTTGCTCTTCGTGATGAAGGGGGTGGCGCCGCCGGACACAACGATGCGCGACATCTATGTCTCGGCATTCCCCTTCATCGGCTGTTCGCTGTTATTGGTCGCCCTGTTGATCATCTGGCCGCCGCTCGCATTGTGGTTGCCGGGGCTCTAACTCGATGCTCGAGCCCAAAACGGCGCGACCACATGGCCGCGTCGCACGGCGGAGATGAGAATGGCGACCCCGCAGGCCGTGCACAGGATCAAGGGGACGACCGAGGCTTCCAGGCCAAAGGCGCCGCCCGTCAGCAGGTCGGGGCCCTGTGTGACCGACCGCAGCAGGCCGGACTGTGCGAATGATCCCGACACCACCCCGGAGAAGATCGCCGACTGGGTATAGTTCCAGGCCATATGAAGTCCGATGCTGAGCCACAGTCGGCGCGTCAGCATATAGGCGGCGGCCAGAAGGAGGCCGGCCTCGACACTAATGGCAAACGCGCCGGCCAGGGTTGCCTGCGGATTTTGCAAGTGGATGAGGCCGAATAGAAGGGCTGAGCCGGCTAAAGCGATCCAGCTGCCGACTGTTTCCTCTAGGCTCCGAAACACCACGCCGCGGTGAATAAGCTCCTCAAAGACGCTGGAACTCACCGCCATGGGCAGCGCAGGCAATAGCGCGACCCAGGGGTTGATCCCCTCGATGCGATAGACGCCGAGGCCCATGAGGACGAGCACGCTCGCGGTGTAAAGCCCAAAGCCCAGAAGAAGCCCATAAGCGAGATCGCGGGGCAGGGCGCTGACGCTTAACTCGCTCACCGGTCGGCGTTCGATGAAACGCGCATAGAGCACATAAACGGTCAACGCGGCGACCGCCATGCCGGCTGCCAAGCCAAGACCGAGCAGTGGCCGATCGATCTGTGTCGACCACAGCCCATTGCTCACCCCCATCATCACGAAGAGCACCGGGCCCAGAATCACGAGCCGGACGAGCGGAAACCGCGCGACGCGCAGCCACAGGGGGGTGGTGAGAGGTGACGGTGTGGTCATGTCTGGCCCCGATCTCTTGAGAGCTAGACGATAGCGAGCGGCCGTGGCGTGTCGAGTCGGCGTCGTTTCAATCGCGCGGCACGGACCAAGTCGTGCGGACCTCTTCATAAAGCTCAGCAAGCGTGTCAAAGGCGCGCTTTTTGGTCGATTTGTCTTCCGCGATCAGGCCCTTGCGGTTCAGGCCGCGCTGGAAGCGGGTTTGCCGCCGCTCGGTGCGAAAATCATATAGAAGCCAAGCCGCCATGCCGACCACATAGGGGGTCGCCGTGATGCGCCGCATTTGGTGGCGATAAAACTGAGCCTGCCAATCCTCGGTGAATAACTCACGCCCCGCGCCACGATGACCCGGGGCCGCGTCGGCGCCCGTTTCGCTGATGATGACAGGCTTAAATGGCGCAGAATTGGCCAGCAGGCGATCAAGGCCGGAGAAGTCCGGCTCATACCAACCGAAATATTCATTGATGCCGATGACGTCGAGGTGCGCGATCAGCCGATCCTCAATGGCGAAGCGCTCCCGGTTGATGAGGCAGGCGGCGGCGGTGAGGCGAGAGGGATCAAGTTCTTTAGCCGTCGCAGCAAGTGTTGCCATGAACAAAAGCCGCGCATCGGTGTCGGCGTTTTCGTTGCCGACGCCCCATAGGATCACGCTGGCGCGGTTGATATCGCGGGTGATCAGCTCGCGCAGCTGATTGCGCGCGTCCTGCAAGGTGGCTGGATTGGTGAACTCAATCGCCCAATAGACCGGTACTTCGGCCCACAGCAAAAGCCCTTCTTCGTCCGCGATTTCGGCCACCCGCGCGTCATGGGGATAATGGGCCAGGCGCAGGAAGTTGGCGCCGAGCTCCTTGGCATGGCGGAAGCGGCGGCGGATGTCGTCGTCGGTGGTCACCTTGCCCAGTGATATGTCGTCTTCATGCACACAGACGCCCGCAAGCCAGATCGGCTCGCCATTGAGCAAGAGGCGGGTGCCGCGTGTGGCGATGGTGCGAAAGCCGATCCGGTCGGTGACGACATCGTCGGCGAACGAAAACCGCACGCCATAAAGCCGCGGGGAGGCGGGTGACCACCGCTCGGGCCGCGCAGCAACGATCAGCTCGCCTACACCGTCAACGACGGGCACCGACGCCGTCAATCCCAGGTCGGCGATCTCGACCTGAGCCGTGCCGTTGATCGGCGAGGACAATGTGACGCGAAAGCGGATCGCGGTGCCATCTAAGGTCAGCGCGGCGTGGGCGGTGCGGATGAACACATCGGGCAGGGGGATCAGCGCCACGTGGCGATAAAGGCCGCCATAATTGAACCAGTCGATGTGATGCATGGGCACCCGATCGGCCCTGCGGCGGTTCTCCACATAGATTTGCAAGCGGTTGGAGCCGTGGTTCAGGTGCCCGGTCGCCTCGACACAAAACGGGGTCGATCCGCCTTGGTGGCCGCCAAGAAACACGCCGTTCAAGAACACAAGTGCTGCGTAATTGGCCGCCCCGATGGAGAGCATCGTGCGTGGGGCGGTGGGGTCGGGTTGCCAATCAAAAGTGCGCGTGTACCAAGCTGCCCCTTCGAAATAGGTCCATTCGGGCTTCAAGACATTCCAGCAAGACGGCACGGGGACCAGATCGCCCGCCTCGATCTCATAGTCGCGTGGCGTCGCCCATTGGGATGCGGGCATGTCGTCGAGCGCGAACCAGCGCTGACGAAGGCCCTCATCGAACAAATCAAGCGTCAGGTGCCACAGGCCATCAAGCGATACGGTCCGCCGGCCCGCCAAGGTCACCAGGGTGTCGGCGGTCGCCGTGCGGATATCGAACGCGCGGGCGTACGCCTCATCGTGGAGGTGCGCGAAGGGATCGTCAGCGGTGCCGGTCATGGTTGCCCATGCCAGTTGGCGAGCCGATAGCCGATGCCGATCATCCGCCGGAAGCGCCAGGGCCAACGGCCGGGCCAGATCACGTCGGCAATCATGGCGATCGCGATCCAGCGGAACCAGGTCGCGAATGTGTTCGACAGCCCTTGCGGCTCCTCATAGCCCTTCACCCAGCCATCTTGGCGGCGCACGCCCTGGCGCACGTCGCAAAAGCCGCCGTCAGGGTTTTGGAACGCGAGAAGATCTTTGAGGAGCTCGATCAGCCACGCCTCGATATCCGCGCGCCGATAGTCGAGAAGGCGCCAGCCGTGCACCAGCACATCGACGGCATCGACATCAATGCACGCGCTGTCAATTCGCGGGGGGAGGGTGAGGCAATAATCAATCGCTCGCTCCTGCCCTTCCAGCGACCGTCCCTCGTGATACCAAATGTGGAAGTTATGCATGGATCCGGCGAAGGCGTGCAGCATTCGGGTTGAATCGGACAGCTGACCGACCCCCCAGAAGCCGGTGGTCGGCTCTCGCAGTCGGTCGTGCCAGGCAAGGAGCTGATCAAGCGCGCGATCGACCTGCGGGCCCAGCGCAGCCGGGCTGTGGTTGCCGTCGCCATGCTGGCGCAACAGGAGGAAAAAGCTCGCCAGGTTGACGATGTTGTTGCCCTCCTGCCAGGGGTCGCGCAGGTCTCGTAAGCTCAACCAATGGCCAAGCGTGAGCTCGTCCAAGAACGGCGTGGCGAAGCTCAAGATTGGGGGGCGATCGGGCACGAGGGCATCGATTGCGCCGAGGCTGTAGTTGGTGACGTGGAAATCGACATAGCGCCACGTCTCGATGGGATCCGGCTTCTTATAGACATCCCCGTCTCGCATGCCGTTGAGCCGAAACCGGCCATCGGGTAGCCGGCTCAGCTCCAGCCAATCGGCCACCCGCGCGCGATCGGCCGGGCTCCAGCTGTCGAGACCACCCAGCAGGTCCAGACACAAAATGCCATTGTAGGTGCCCGGCAGGAGAACGCCCGGCCAAGCGTGCGGGTCGTGCGCGGGGCTGATGCGCATCACGCCCTTGGGCGCGAGATGTGGCACGTCAAGTGTCGCAAGCCAGGCCAGCGTGGCCTGCCGCGCGGCCTCGATATCGAGGCTCAGCCGGTCGCGGATGTCGATTGTCTTGAGCATCGCTTATCCTTTCACCGCGCCGGATGCCATGCCTTCCATGACGCGCTTTTGCGCCAGGAGGAACAACACCGCCACGGGAAGCGTCGTCAGCACGGCGAGCGCCATGATCCCTTGGAAGTTGGTGCCAAGCTCGCTGTTCATCGACAACAGCGCCACGGGCAGCGTGTAGGTGTCGGGCGAGCGAGAGATCACCAGGATGGGAAACCACTGCGCCCAGTTGAGCAGGAACGTGATCAGCGCGACGGTGGCCGTAATGGGGGCGGCCAGCGGCAGCACCACCTTGGTCAGAATTTGCCATTCCGACGCACCGTCAATCACGGCGGCCTCGATCACCTCGGGCGGAATTTTGCGGAAGAATTGCTCGAACAGGAAGAACTGCAAGGGTCCGAGCGCCAAGAACAGGATGATGCCGGCATAGGTGCCCAGAAGGCCGAGCTTGAACATGACGAGATAGACCGGGATGACGAGCAGCATGTAGGGGTACATGATCGTCACCAAGAAGCCGTAGCGGATGAAGCCAAAGCCAATCGCCTTGGGCCGGCGCACGAGCGCGTAGGCGCCCAATGCCGTGACAATAACGCCGAGCGCCGTCGACAGCGTGGTGATGAGGACAGAGTTCACGACATAGGACGACAGCGCCACGCCGCCGATGCGGCTGATCTCGGTGAAGATGTCAAAGCTGATGGTTTCCGGCCACGGCCGCAGCGGATCGGACATGATCGCCCGGGTGGGGCGAAACGCCGACACCAGCATCCACCAATAGGGATAGAGAAACAGAAGGCTGGTGAGCGTCGCCACGCCGTAGGCGAGGATTTGCAGCACCCGGGTCCGCCGTGTGGTCGTTTTCATTTGCCCGGCTCCCGATCCCCGAGGCGATAGGCGGTGAGCGAGATGGCGATCACGATGGCGAACAAGATCGTTGCCATCGCGGTTGCCTCGCCATAGCGGGCCTGATCGAACAGCTGATAGGCGTAGTAGCTCACGAAATTGGTCTGGTCGCTGGGCCCGCCCTTGGTCATCACCACGACGACCGTGAAGGTTTTCAGGAACTGGATGAGTGCATAGACGGTGTTGATGACGATCGCCGGCCGCAGCTGCGGCAGGATGACATACCACCAGCGCTGCCACGCGGTGGCGCCGTCAATGTGGGCGGCTTCCTCCAGCGATTTGTCGCGGATGGAGAGGTTGGCGAGGAAAATGATCATATAGAAGCCGGCGTGATGCCAAAGCTCGGCGATCAAAACGGCGAGCATGGCTGTATCCACGCTCGACAGCCCCCCGAATGGCGGCAGGCCAAGGCCGGTGAGCCCGGCATTGATGGCGCCAAATGAGCGATCATAAAGCCAGCGCCACACCACATAGCCGGCGACGTCGGGCGTAATCACCGGCAAAAAGAGCGCCAGCCGGAAAAAGAGATTGCCGCGTTTCAATAGCGTGGAATCAAGCAGCACGGCGAACGCGAGCGCGAAGGCAAGGTTCGCGACCACCGACAGCACGGTGTAGAGAAGGGTGCGCGACAGCGAGGCCAAAAACACCGGATCGGCGAACACCGCCGCGTAATTGGCAAAGCCCACATAGGTGGGGCTCGGCGTGAGCGCAGTAGCCGACGCGGTGAACGACACCACAATCGACAAGCCAATGGGCCACAGCCCGAACAGGATCGTGAGCGCCGCGAACGGCGTGACGAACAGATAGAACACTCGGTCGCGCGACAGGCTTCGCAAAACGTCCGTCATCACCGCTTGTCCGGTTGGAGGGATGCGCCGGCGACGGATCGTCGGCGCGCCAGGATGCGGTCGAGCTTAGCCCTTCAGCTTAGCGGCCAGCTCGCGCATTTCCTTGGCCGTCTCGGCGATGAACGCCTTCCAGTCCGCGGGCGGATTGGCGATGCCCGACAGGAGCTTGCGATGGAAGGCGGCTTCCAGCTCCGGATAGAAGGGGTGGATCGATTCAGGGAAGTCATAGGCAACCAGCCGGTGCTCGGCCTTGGCGAAGTATTGCGAGCGAGGCGACAGCTTCGACACATCGAGGTCCTTGCGCACGGCGGCGCCGACATTCTCCAACGACGCCTGCTGGGCGACCTTGGAGAGCATGAAGGCGGCGAACTCTTGGGCTAGCGCCTTGTTGGGCGCGTTTTCCGGGATCGCCACGCCGCGCATGCCGCCGATAACAACCGCGTTGGGCCGATCGGGCGAGAATTGCGGCCAGGGGCCGGACACGAAGTCGCCGTTGAGCACCTTCTCGCCGTCCCACTTGCGCACGTTCCAGTCCCCCACGCGGAACATGCCGCCGCGCCCGCCCTCGATGACTTGATACATCTCGGGGAATGAGTGGTTGATGGTGTCGGGCGCCACGAACTTGTGGGTCGAATAGGTCTTCAAAAACTCCTCCAGCACCTGCGCGTGGCCGGGCTGGTCGATGGTGATGCGGCCTTCGGGATCAATCAGCGTGTGGCGCAGGCCCGAGCCGAAGGTGAAGAGGTCGAGCATGTGAATGAGGTCGCGCGGCTTGGCGGCTTGCAGCGCGAGGCCGAAGGTGTCGGCCTGGCCGTTGCCGTCCGGGTCCTTGTCGCGGAACGCGGCGGCCAAGGTCTTCACGTCGTCCCAGGTCTTGGGGAACGTGCCGCCGTTCTTGTCGAGCCAGCTCTTGCGCACGCCAAAGGCCATCTGCACGCGCTGGATCGGGATGATGATCTGGCGGCCCTTGTAGGTCGCCACCCGCATGTCGTCGTCCGACAGGAACGCCTTATCCGAGATCGAGGCGGTCAAGCTCTTGAGATCCATCACCTTGTTGGTCTGGTTCTGGATGCGGATGACGCGCTCATAGTTGTTGTAGATGAGGTCGGGCGCGGTATCGGTGTTGAGCGCGCTGATGACGCGGCCAAACCATTGATCGGTCGGGAAGCTCTGCGAGCGAATGGTCACGCCGGGCTTCATCTTGGCGAACTCGGCCGACAGCGCGTCGAACCACTTGATCCCGTTGTCACCGAGGTCGTGCCAGACGGTCAGCTCCTGGGCCTTCACTGGCAGGACGGAGACCACGGCCGCGAATGTGGTGCAGGCGAGTGTGCGTAGGATGCCCATCTGTTCCTCCCTGGGCTGATGACGAGGCTGTTTGCCAGTCTTGACTTTGAGGAAAAGCAAAGGAAAACGTTTTCCTAATTGCAACGATACCACCGAACCGGAAAACTTCAAGCGGCATGGCGAAACGCGCGACTCAGTCTGGTTCCATCAAGGACGTGGCGGCCCTGGCGGGCGTCTCGATCGCGACCGTGTCGCGCGTGGTCAATGGCGTGGCCAATAAGGCGTCGGACGAGACAATCGAACGGGTGCGCCAGGCGATCGCGGCTTTGGACTATCGCCCGACCAGCGCGGGGCGCAATTTGCGCCAGCGCACCAGCCGACTGGTCGCGGTTTTGGCGGCGAACTTAGCCAACCCGGCGATGACGGCGATCGCGGCGTCCGCCGAGCGCGCTTTGCGGGAAAATGGGCTCGTCATGGTGTTGTGCGACACTCACGACGAACCGGCGCTGCAGGATGAATACATGCGCGAAATGGTCGCCCAGCAGGCGCGCGCGATTGTGCTGTTGGGCGCAGTCGATAGCCCCATGCTGCGGAAAGTGCGCGCTACCGCGGCGCCGCTCGTTTTCGTCAATCGGCGCGATCCGACCGGTGCCGAAAGCGCCTTTATCGGCATCGACAATCGCCGAGCCGGCGAGGATGTGGCTGCTTGGGCACTGGCGCGCGGTTTTCGCCGAGCGGCACTCATCCATCCGACCACCGCGTCCTCAGCCACGCGGGAGCGCGTGATGGGCATCGTGGCCGGCTTTACGGCCGCCGGCGCGCCCTTGCCTGAGCGCTTCGTCATGTCGCCGGACGTGGGGGGCGATCACCTGGAAACCGGGTTCGAGGCGGCGCGCCAGATGCTTGGGTCCGGTGACGTGCCTGATCTCATCATCGGCACCAGTGATCTCATCGCATTTGGCGCGCAGCGCGCGTGGCGGGAGTGGCCGGCCGCACCGCCGATGCCCGCGATGATCGGCTTTGACGATTCTCCCATGAACGCGTGGCTGGCACCGCACCTCAATTCAGTGCGCATTCCCTATGCCGCTTATGGCCAAGCGATTGTCGATGCCTTGGCGGGAGACGTCGTGAACCCGCAAATCGTGCTCGACCACGAAATCATCGAGCGCGATACGCGGATTGGGGCGACCGATCGGTAGACCGCCACGCGATGAGACGGGAACGTCAGGCGGTCGGTTGTCGTTGTCTTTCACGACCCTAAACAGTGTTGCCCGGCGCCAGGCGGGTCGGGGTGATGGTGACATCGTCGACCGGTTCGCCTCGGATGCGCTTGATCAAGGCGATGGCTGCGGCGCGGCCCAGCGCTTCGGTGCTAATGATGGTCGTGGTCAATCGCTGCGGCAGCACGGAGGCCGCCTCGATATTGCCCCAGCCGGCAATGCCGATGTCGGAGGGAATGCTCAGCCCCTGCGACTTGCAATAATAGTAGCCGCCGATCGCCATGGCATCGTCTTGATAGTAGATGCAATCAAGGGTCTTAGCGCGGTGGAGCAGGGTCTCCGTGCCATAGAAGCCGGGATAAAAACCGGGGCGATCATTGAGCACTTCGATGGCCGCGAACTTGAGGCCGGCGGTTGCCAAAGCGGCTTCGAAGCCTTGGCGGCGAAGCGCGCCGGGGCCTGGCGCATCGGCATCGGCCCCCACATAGCCAATGCGGGTGTGGCCTCGGCCGATTACATATTGCCCCATCTCGAAGCCACAATCGGCGTGATTGAAGCCAATCGAAAGATCGAGGGGGCTGGTGTTGAGGTTCCAGATCTCGGCGACCGGGATGCCGTGCTGCTTGATGAGCTCGCGGGTGGCGCGCGTGTGCTGATGGGCGCTCAAAATGAGCCCGGCTGGGCGCCAGGAGAGTATGTTGCGCACCCACATTTCCTCGGTCTCGGGCCGATTTTCGTGCGAGCCGATCATGGTCTGATAGCCAAACTTCGCCAAGGCAAGGTTGGTGGCATCGAGCACGGCGCCAAAGAGGCTGCTGGAGAGATAGGGTGCGCTCACGCCGATGATGGTGGATGTTTCATCGGAGCCGAAGGTGGCGGCGATGCGGTTGGGCACATAGCCAAGTCGCTCGACCTCGCGCAGCACGCGCTCGCGGGTCGCCTGTGAGAAGCCGCTGGCGTTGCGCAGCACCCGCGAGGCGGTCATTTTCGACACGCCCGCCGCCTTGGCGACCTCCAACAGATTGATCTTGAACCGGTTGTCCTTGCTCACCGCGCCGGGTCCCTTTCAAGGAACGTTATCGATAACAAATTCCTTGACTCCAAATCGCGCCGGTAGTCTAGTGCGTTACCGGTAACGCACACAAGGGGCGTACCATCCTCTGGGAGGAGGGCCTGTCGATGACGCCTCAGGGCTTGTTCTTCGACAATATCGTCAAGTCGTTCGGAGGGACGCAGGCGCTGCGCGGCGTGTCGCTGCACGTTGGGCGCGGCGAGATCGTGGCGCTCCTCGGCGAGAACGGCGCCGGCAAGTCGACCCTCATCAAGGTGCTGGGCGGCATTCACACTCCTGATACAGGGGAGGTGCGCATTGATGGCGTGCCGTATGCCCACAAGCCCGGCCGCAACGACCAACGTCAGGCGGTTGCGTTCATCCACCAGGACTTGGGCCTCATTGAGTGGATGACGATCGCGGAAAATATGGCGCTTGCCCAAGGGTTCACCCGCCGGTTCGGCCTCATTGATTGGCGCGACGCGCACGTGAAGGCCGCCGAGGCGCTCGCCCACGTCAATTGCGATTTCGACCCGTCCATGCGGGTGGCCGATCTCACCCGTACCGAAAAATCCCTCGTCGCCATTGCCCGCGCGCTCGCGGTGGAGTGCGACTACCTCGTGCTTGACGAACCCACCGCGAGCTTGCCAGCCGACGAAGTGGAGCGGCTGTTTTCAGCCTTGCGCCCGCTGCGCGAGAAGGGCGTGGGCATGATCTATGTCAGCCATCGGCTCGACGAGATCTTCAAGATCGCCGATCGGGTGGCGGTTTTGCGCGATGGCCAGATGGTGGGCATGCGCGATGTGGACCACACCACGCCCGAAGACCTTGTGAGCCTTATTGTCGGGCGCAAGACCCGCGAGATTGAGCGGCCGATCGCCAAGGATGGTCGCGCGCTGCTGTCGGTGCAGGGGCTTGCCACCCACAATGTGGGGCCGATCGATTTTGCCATTCATGCCGGTGAGGTGGTGGGCCTTGTCGGCTTGCGCGGGGCCGGGCACGAGGATGTGGGGCGCTGCCTCTTCGGCGAGATCGCCCATCGCGGCGAGGTCATGCTGGACGGCACGCGGCCGGATCTCTCGTCGCCCCGCGGTGCCATGCGCTCCGGCGTTGGTCTGGTGGCTCGCGATCGGGTGGTGGAATCGATCGCACCGTCGCTGACCATTCGCGAGAACGCCTTCCTCAATCCCGAAGCGATCGGCCGCAAGCCGCTGTCGTTTCTGTCTGTCGCGGCCGAAGAGCACGCGACGCGCGCCATGGGCCAGGAGCTTGGCCTGTCGCCCAATGATCCCACGCTTGCCATCGAGGCGCTGTCGGGCGGCAATCAGCAAAAGGTGGTGGTGGGCCGCTGGATGGCGACCGACCGCAAACTTCTGGTCGCCGAGGACCCCACCGCCGGGGTCGACGTGGGCGCCAAGGCGGAGATTTACGCGCTTCTTTTCAAGGCGCTCGCGCGCGGCATGGGGGTGCTCGTCGTCTCCACCGACTTCGAAGAGGTCGCCAACATTTGCCACCGGGCGATCGTGTTTAGCCGCGGCAAGCTGGTGGCCGAGCTGAAGGGCGTCGATCTGACCACCGAAGCGCTCATCCACGCGGCCTCGGCCGGTGAAGCCCTCACTGCCGACAACCGGGACACCGCACATGCAGTCCATTGAATCAAACGCCCTGGAGCCGACGAAGGCTGAGTTGCGCCATCTGACGTTCGCGCAGCGGCTGGTGCGGCTCGCGCCGACCTACGGTCTCGTGATCCTGACCGCGATCTTGTTCGTGCTGTTCTCGGTCCTGTTGCCCAACACGTTCCCGACCTTGTTGAACCTGCGGGCGATCATTTCCGACAAGGCGATCATCGCGATCTTGAGCCTGGCGGCCATGATCCCGATGGCGGCGGGGCGCATCGATCTGACCGTCGGTTACGGCATCGTCTTGTGGCACATCCTGGCGATCTCACTGCAGACGCTTTATGGCGTGCCATGGCCGGTAGCGGTGGTGATTGTGTTGTGCCTGGGGGCTGCGGTCGGCTTCCTCAATGGGCTTCTCGTCGAGATCGCCAAGATCGATAGCTTTATCGCCACGCTTGGCACCGGCACGATCCTTTACGCCATCGCGCTGGCCCATACGGGCGGGCGGCAAATGGTCGGCCTTTTGCCCGATGGGTTC
>CALSBD010000025.1:0-13437 GCA_943373055.1 Rhizobium sp. Q54 | reverse complement strand
GATCCACCAGCATGAAATGCTGGTGCACCATGCCGATGCCCGAGGCGATGGCGTCTTGCGAGGAGCGGATCGACACGCGCTGTCCGTTGACGCGGATCTCGCCCTGGTCGGCTTCATAGAAGCCGTAGACGATGGACATCAGGGTCGATTTTCCCGCGCCGTTTTCCCCCACGATGCCGTGGATGGTGCCGCGCTCGACCGAAAGGTGGATGTCCTTATTGGCATGGACGGCGCCGAACCGTTTGTCGATGCCAACGAGCTCGATGGCGGGGGATGCGGTCATGGCGGCCCGTGATCTGGGAGGGGTTTGTTTTGTTGGTGGGCCGCATTCGGCCAGCACAGCCCTCTCTCCACCGGCTCGCGCCCAGCGGCGAGGGCGAGGAAGCGCGGGCGGGCCCGCGCCTCCAAGATGCCTGTGACAATCAGTTCACGGGGCAGGCGTTATTCGACATGTAGTCGTGCACCTTGAGGGTGCCGGCGACGATGTCGGCGCTCGCCTTATCAACGGCGGCCTTCATGTCGGCCGTGATGAGCGCCTTGTTGTTGTCGTCGATCGCGTAGCCCACGCCGTTCTGCTTGAGGCCGAGCACCGAGATGCCGCCCTTCCAGGTGCCGTCCTTGGCCGCCTTGAAGGAGTTGTAGACGGCTTCGTCGACGCGCTTGAGCATCGAGGTGAGCACCTTGCCCGGATGCAGGTGGTTCTGGTTGCTATCAACGCCGATCGACAGCTTGCCAGCATCGGCCGCCGCGCGCAGCACGCCGAGGCCGGTGGCGCCCGCCGCCGCGTAAACGACGTCCGCACCCTGCGCGATCTGCGCGCGGGTCAGCTCGCCGCCCTTGGTCGGGTCGTTCCAGGCGGCCGGGGTGGTGCCGGTCATGTTCTGGATAACCTTGACGTTCGGGTTGGCGAACTTGGCGCCCTGCACGTAGCCGCACGCGAACTTGCGGATCAGCGGGATGTCCATGCCGCCCACGAAGCCGACGGTGCCGGTCTTGGAGGCTTTGGCCGCCAGCATGCCGACGAGGAACGAGCCCTCGTGCTCATTGAACACGATCGACTGCACGTTGGGCTTGTCGACGACCATGTCGACGATGGTGAACTTGGTGTTGGGGAACTCCGCGGCGACCTTCTCGAGGTCTTCGGCGAACGCGAAGCCGACCACCACGACCGGCGAATGGCCGTCGCGGGCGAAGCGCTGCAGCGCCTGACCGCGCTGGGTGGCGTTCGAGATCTCGAACTCGCGGTAGGACTGGCCGGTTTCCTTCTTGAACTTCTCGGCGCCGTTGAAGGCCGCCTCATTGAACGACTTGTCGAACTTGCCGCCCATGTCGAAGATCAGCGCCGGGCCCTTGTCCTGCGCCTGAGCGCCGAACGCCATCGCTAAGCTCATGGCGGCCGCCAGGCCCATCACTTTGAAGCTCATACTCTCTCTCCCTGCTGCCCGTGGCGGAACCGCCCAGGCGTGTTAATCCCGATAGCATGACACGGTCATCGGTGTTTTTCCAAGGGTCCATCCGCGTAAAATCACGGCGCTCCCATGCCCAACATCGCCCTTGTCTTGTGCACGGCCTGCCCGTTGGCGCCCTCAGGCGCGGTCGGTGACTTGAAACCCATGGGCGAACGGGTCGCGGTCGTCGATGGTGAGGGTGTTGAACCCGGTCACGCGCGCCCAGCCGGCGATCGAGGGGATGATCGCGTCGCGCCGCGCCGCACCCTCGCCGACAGAGGTGAGGCCCTCGACGCGACCGGTAAACGTCGAGCCTATGATCGACTCATGCACAAAATCGACCCCTTCGGCGAGCCGGCCGGTGGCGTGGAGATGCGCGAGCCGCGCCGAGGTGCCCGTGCCGCACGGGCTGCGGTCAATTGCCTTGTCGCCATAAAACACCGCATTGCGCGCGCTGCCGCCCGGCGTGCGGGCACGGCCGGTCCACATGACGTGCGTGAGCATATTGAGCGCGGGGTTCTCGGGGTGGACGATCGGGTGGCGCGCATTGAAGGCGGCGCGCAGACGCGGCGAAAGACGAACGATGTCTGAGGGCTGCATGTCGCCGACATCAGGCACGTTGGCTTGCGGCTCGACGATCGCATAAAAATTGCCGCCGAACGCCACGTCGACCTGGACCGTGCCCAGCCCATCGACCTCCACCTCATAGCCCTGGCCGAGCAAGAACGAGGGCACGTTGGTGAGCGTCACCCGTTCGATATACGGCCCGTTTCGCTCATAGCGCGCGAGCACGAGCCCGGCGGGAGTATCAAGGCGCAATTCGCCCTCGACGCGCGGGGTGATCAAGCCATGTTCAAGCGCGATCGTGACCGTGCCGATCGTGCCGTGACCGCACATGGGCAAGCAGCCGGACGTCTCGATAAAGAGGATGCCAACATCGCAATCCGGCCGGGTCGGCGGATACAGGATCGAGCCCGACATCATGTCGTGCCCACGCGGCTCGAACATCAGACCCGTGCGGATCCAGTCATGGTGGGCGAGGAAATCCTGCCGCCGCTCGAACATGGTCGCACCGGCCAAAACCGGGATCGAGCCGCCGGTGACCACGCGCACCGGATTGCCGCAGGTGTGCCCGTCAATGCAGAAGAAGGTTGAAACCGCCATCGCCGCCTCCCGGTCGTGGTTTTTGTCAGTTGCCGCGCGTCTTGAGGGCGTTGGCGCGGATTTGGTCAAGCGTGGTGGCCGGCGAGATCGCCTGCGGGTCGATCTTGACGTGGAGGATCGCCGGCACTCCGGACGCGACCGCCGCTTCGAAGGCCGGTGCAAACGCCTCGGTCGTCTCAACCGTCGCGCCAAAGCCGCCATAGGCGCGGGCGAGCGCCGCGAAGTCGGGGTTCTTCAGCGCGGTCGCATGCACGCGCCCGGGATATTCCCGCTCCTGATGCATGCGGATGGTGCCATACATGCCATTATCCACCACAACGACGATGATCGCGGCGTCATACTGCACGGCGGTGGCGAACTCCTGGCCGGTCATCAAGAAACAACCGTCGCCCGCAAACGCGATCACCATCCGCTCCGGCGTCATCAGCTTGGCCGCCACGGCTGCGGGCACGCCATAGCCCATGGATCCTGAGGCCGGCGCGAGCTGAGTGCCGAACTGACGGAACCGGTGAAAGCGGTGGATCCAGGTCGCATAGTTGCCCGCGCCGTTGCAAAACACCGTGTCGGTGGGCACGCGGGTTTCGAGATAGTCCATCACCTCAGCCATCTGCACGGGGCCCGGGATGACCGGCCGCGCACCCGACCAAGCGAGATAGTCGGCATGCGCCGCGCGGGTCTCATCGGCCCACGGGATCGCGGCATGCGGCGGCTGCAAGCTTTCGGCCGCCGAGGCAAACGCCTCGGGGCTCGCGTGGATGGACAGCGCGGCGTGATAGACCCGGCCAAGCTCTTCCGCGCCGGGATGGACATGAACCAGCGTTTGCGACGGTTCGGGGATGCCAAACAGGGTGTAGCTTTGCGAGGGCATCTCCGACATGCGCCCACCGACTAGAAGAACCAGGTCCGCGCCCTCGATGCGCGCCTTCAGCTTCGGGTTCGGGCCGATCCCGATGTCGCCGGCATAATTGGGATGGAGGTGATCAAACAGCATTTGCCGACGGAACTGCACGGCAACGGGCAACTCAAACGCCTCGGCAAAGCGGGTGAAGCGGCGCACGGCCTTATCCGTCCAGCGCCCACCGCCCAGGATGGCGATGGGGCGCTTGGCGGCCCACAGGCGCTTTTGCAGGTCCCACATCAAATTGAGGCCCGGGTGCGTCTCCACTTGGGTCCACGGCCGCGCGGCCGGCACCGCGGCTTCCTCAACGAGCATGTCCTCGGGCAACGCCAGCACGACCGGGCCCGGCCGGCCGGAGGTGGCGACATGGAACGCGCGCGAGATCATCTCCGGCATGCGGTCAGCGCTGTCGATCTCGGCGACCCACTTCACCATGTCGCCGAACATGCGGACATAATCGACCTCTTGAAACGCCTCGCGCCCGCGCATGCCGCGCTCGATCTGACCGATGAACAGGATCATCGGTGTGGAATCCTGCGCGGCGATGTGGATGCCCGCCGAAGCATTGGTGGCGCCGGGGCCACGGGTGACCATGGCGATGCCGGGCCGACCGGTGAGACGCCCCTCCGCGTCGGCCATCATGGTGGCGCCGGACTCTTGGCGGCACACCACGGTCTTGATCGACGCGTCGGCGAGCGCGTCGAGCACGGCCAGATAGCTCTCACCGGGCACGCAGTAGACCCGCTCAACGCCATTGAGCGCGAGCGCCTCGACAAGCAGGTGGGCGCCAGTGCGAGGCGATAGACGTGTGGGCGAGGTCGGCGCGTTCATGGCGGTGTCCTTTGGCGATGCTGGCCGCGAGGTCACCCCCGCGCCCGCGCTCTGTCAAGGCATGGCACCCTTGAGACGCGCCAAGACGTCGCGCCTGCTTTCGCGGCCGGCGGGTTCTGAGGTAGGAAGAGGAACAATCGGAGTGCCGCCCATGACCGCCGCCGCCCTCGTCATCATTCCCGCCCGCATGGCATCGACCCGCCTGCCCAATAAGCCGCTCGCCGATCTTAATGGCCGGCCGATGATCGTGCATGTGTGGAGCCGCGCGGTGGATGCGCAAGTGGGGCCGGTGGTGGTCGCCACCGACGATATCTCAATTGCCGAGGCGGTGCGCGGGGCAGGCGGCGACGCGGTCCTGACGCGGCCCGACCATCCGTCGGGCTCGGACCGAGTGTTTGAAGCGGCGGGCCGGGTCGATCCGTCGGGCGAGTTCGGCGTGATCGTCAATGTGCAAGGCGACTTTCCCACCTTGGAACCCTCGGCGATCCGCGCCGCGGTGGCGCCGCTGGCCGATCCGGCGGTGGATATCGCCACTTTGGCCGGCGAGATCATCGACGACGAAGAAAAGACCAACCCCAATGTGGTGAAGCTGATCGGCACGCAGATCGCGCCCAACCATTTGCGCGCGCTCTATTTCACGCGCGCGACCGCGCCGTGGGGCAACGGGCCGCTTTATCATCATGTCGGCTTTTACGCCTATCGCCGCTCGGCGCTGGAGCGCTTCGTGAGCTTGCCGCCCTCGCCGCTTGAACTGCGCGAGCGCCTGGAACAACTGCGCGCCCTGGAAGCCGGCATGCGCATCGACGTCAGCGTCATCCCCCACGTCCCGCGCGGCGTGGATACGCCCGAAGATTTGGATCGCGCGCGAGCTGTTTTGGCGCGCGGATAGTTGATGTCGACACCTATAATGGGTGTATTGTGGTGCAGCGCCTTGCCTTGCGCCCCCTTCTCCCCTCGCGGGAGAAGGTGCCCCGAAGGGGCGGTTGAGGGGTACATCTCAATAGTTTCAACATTTAGACTCGCTGCCCCCTCATCCGTCGCTTCGCGACACCTTCTCCCGCAAGGGGAGAAGGAGTGAATTCTACAGTCTTGGCCGCATCTATTTGAAAAACATCCCGCCTCCCGGCAGACGCGACGCGGCGGCTGGCGGGAGGGCGGGGAGAACCTCTGTTGGCGGGCCAAGGAGGGGGACCGGGCTGAGCCAACACAGGGGTCATCGCGGGGGGCGCGACGCATCGGGATTCACATTCCGATTGTGCTATGTATAATAATATTGATGGCGGATGCAAGTTTTATTCGCGCGGATCCGGAGTGTTGCGCATGTTACGCGGCTCAGGTCGTGGCACACCCAAGCGACGAGCCGCCGTGGAGCCTCCCGATGCATCTCACCCAATTCACCAACTATGCCCTGCGCACGCTGATGACCGCCGCGCTGCGGGATCCGGAGTTGACCCGCGTGCAGGACGTGGCCGACGGCTTCGGCGTCGCCCGCACGCATGTGGTCAAGTGCGTGCATCAGCTGGGCGGTTGGGGCTACCTGGACACAGTGCGTGGCCGGCATGGCGGGTTTCGCTTGGCGCGACCGGCGGGCCTCATTACCGTGGGCGAGGTGGTGCGGCGGACCGAGGACAGCTTGTGTCTGGTCGAATGCTTCAATCCGGCGACTAGCACCTGCCCGGTGCGGGATGTCTGTCGGCTCAATGGAGGGCTCAAGCGCGCGCTCGACGCTTTCCTTGCCGTGCTCGACGCCATGACGATTGCCGATATCGCCGCCAATGGCGACGAGCTCGCCCCGCGCATTGGCCTTGACCGCATGCCCCTGCGCGGGCCAAAGGCGGCTTGAGTGATGTCCCCTTGAAGGGCCTTGTCATGTCCGTGTCCGAACTGCCCACCGGTTCCAATGCCCCGCAAAAGCATGATCGCACGCTCGAGCAGGCGATCGGCGCCACGGTGAAGGCGCTGCGCCGACGGCTTGACATGACCGGCGCGGAACTGGCCACCGAGGCCAACATCTCACCGGGGATGCTGTCGAAAATCGAGAACGGCCAAATCTCCGCCTCGCTTCAAACCTTGCAGGCGCTCGCCAAGGCGCTGAACGTGCCTGTCGCCTCGCTGTTCTCCGCCTTTGATGAGGCGCGCGATTGTTCGTACGTCAAGGCCGGGCAAGGCGTGGCGATCGAGCGGCGGGGCACCAAGGTCGGCCATCACTATCAGCTGCTAGGCCATACGCTGGGCGGCGATGTCGCCGTCGAGCCGTATTTGATCACTCTGTCTGAAGAGGCTGTCCCCTATACAGGCTTTCAGCATGCCGGTATTGAGTTGATCTACATGCTTTCAGGTAAGTTGCGCTATCGGCACGGCGATAAGACCTATCTATTGGAGCCGGGCGATACCTTGTTCTTTGATGCCACTGCCGTTCACGGCCCGGAAGATTTAATCGAGAAGCCGATGACGTATTTATCGATCATTATGTACGGAAAGACCTGAATTTCTTTAAGAGAAATATGATTTCGTGAGGATTGACAAGGTCACCGGCCTGCGGCAAGGCTCGCGCGATCAGGGGCGTGAGCGGCCCCGCTCCCGTTGCGCCGTTGGAGAGATGCATCATGTGCGGAATTGTCGGGCTGTTTGCGAAGTCGCCCGCGATCGAGGCTGAGCTCGGGCGGCATCTGGCCGCGATGCTCGCTGTGATGTGCGACCGGGGGCCGGATTCAGCCGGTTTCGCGGTCTATGGCCCCGGTGGTGACGAGCGGGTGAAGCTGACCGTGCGCGGCACCGCCGACACCGACTTCGACCGCATCGGCGCCGAGCTTGGCTCTGGCATCACCGTGGAGCGGCGCGACACCCACGGCATCTTCACGCTGCCCACCGCCGATGAGGCCACCGTGCGCGAACGCCTCGCCAAGGTCGCGGGCCATCTCGCCGTGGTCGGCGCCGGGCGACGGATGGAACTCTATAAGGAGGTGGGTCGGCCCGATCTCGTCGCCTCCCGGTTCGGACTTGCCGGCATGACCGGCAGCCACGGCATTGGCCACACCCGCATGGCGACCGAGAGCGCGGTGACGACCGATGGCGCGCACCCATTCTCCACCGGCCGCGACCAATGCCTCGTCCATAACGGCTCGCTGTCCAACCACAATCTCGTCCGCCGCGTCTTGAAGCGCGAGGGCCAGACGTTCGCGACCGACAATGATAGCGAGGTCGCCGCCGGCTATCTCTCCTACCGGCTCGCGCAAGGCGCGTCGTTGGGCGAGGCGCTGGAAGCGGCGCTAAAGGACCTTGATGGCTTCTACACCTTTGTTGTGGGCACCGAGCGCGGCTTCGGCGTGCTGCGCGATCCGATCGCCTGCAAGCCCGCCGTGATGGCCGAGACGGATGACTACGTGGCGTTCGGCTCGGAATACCGCGCGCTTGTCGATTTGCCCGGCATTGAAAAGGCCAAGGTCTGGGAGCCGGAGCCGGCGACTGTGTATTTCTGGGAGCGCGAGGCGGCATGATGGACACCCCGGTCATCGACGAACGCGTGTTCGACCTCGCGCACGAGGAGCTGCGCGCGCTGAACCAAGCCCTCCACGATCTCGCCCCCGGCACCAATGAGACCCGCTGGCGGGTCACCAATCCGCGCGGCCGTCATGCGGTCGCGGTCGGCGTGGATGCGCCCATTCACATCGAGATCGACGGTCATGTTGGCTACTACTGCGCCGGCATGAATAAGCACGCGACCGTTGTCATTCATGGCAATGCGGGCGTGGGCTTGGCCGAAAACATCATGTCCGGGCTCGTCCATGTGAAGGGCGACGCCAGCCAGGCGGCCGGTGCGACCGGGCGCGGCGGCACGGTGCTCATTGAAGGCAATGCGTCTGCGCGCTGCGGCATCTCCATGAAGGGTGTCGATATCATCGTGAAGGGCTCGATCGGCCCGATGTCCGCCTTCATGGCGCAGTCCGGCACGCTCACGGTGCTCGGCGAGGCCGGCGAGGCGCTCGGCGACAGCATTTATGAGGCGCATCTTTATGTGCGCGGCGCCGTCAAAAGCCTTGGCGCCGATTGCATCGAGAAGGAGCTGCGCGACTTCCACAAGATGGAGCTTTATGCCCGGCTCAAGACCGCCGGCGTGGCCGGTCAGGTCGATGTGTCGGAGTTCAAGCGTTACGGCTCCGCCCGCCAGCTCTACACCTTCCACGTCGATCACGCCGCCAGCTACTAACCGCGCGCTCAAGCACCCGAGGCCGAAATGGACCTGTCAGGCATCCCCCGCACCGCCCCGCGCAAGTCGGCAACCTTCGATGACGTGGCGCTGGCCGAAATCCGCCGTGCCGCCGCGACCGGCATCTATGACATCCGCGGCGCGGGCGCCAAGCGCAAGGTGCCGCACTTTGATGATCTGTTGTTCCTGGGCGCCTCCATCTCGCGCTATCCGCTGGAAGGCTATCGCGAGAAGTGCGCCACCAACGTGGTGCTGGGCGATCGCTTCGCCAAGAAGCCCATCGAGCTGAAGATCCCCATCACGATTGCCGGCATGTCGTTTGGCTCACTGTCCGCGCAGGCAAAAGAGGCGCTCGGCCGCGGCGCCACGATCGCCGGCACGTCGACCACCACCGGCGACGGCGGCATGACGCAAGAGGAGCGCGGGCACTCCCACATCCTCGTTTATCAGGTGCTGCCGTCGCGCTACGGCATGAACCCGGACGACTTGCGCAAGGCGGACGCGATCGAGATCGTCGTCGGCCAGGGCGCTAAGCCGGGCGGCGGCGGCATGCTCTTGGGCCAAAAGATCTCCGATCGCGTCGCCGAGATGCGTACGCTGCCGAAGGGCATCGACCAGCGCTCCGCCTGTCGCCACCCGGATTGGACCGGGCCGGACGACATGGAAATCAAGATCGAGGAGCTGCGCGAACTGACCGATTGGCAAAAACCGATCTATGTGAAGGTCGGCGCCTCGCGGCCGTATTACGACACCGCGCTCGCCGCCAAGGCTGGCGCCGATGTCGTCGTGCTCGACGGCATGCAAGGCGGCACGGCGGCCACCCAAGAGGTGTTCATCGAGCATGTCGGCTTGCCCTCGCTCGCTGCCATCCGCCCCGCCGTGCAGGCGCTGCAGGATTTGGGGCTTCACCGGAAGGTGCAGCTGATCGTGTCGGGCGGCATCCGCACCGGGGCGGACGTTGCGAAATGTTTGGCGCTCGGCGCTGACGCGGTCTCGATCGGCTCGGCCGCGCTGCATGCGCTCGGCGACAATGACCCCGCGCTCGAGGCGGAGTATCAGGCACTTGGCACCACGGCCGGCGCCTATGACGACTGGCACGAGGGCCGCGACCCGGCCGGCATTACCACGCAAGACCCCGTGCTCGCCGCGCGGCTCGATCCGTTGCTCGCGGGCCGCCGGCTGGCCAACTATTTGGCGGTCTTGACGCTCGAAGCGCAAACCATCGCGCGCGCCTGCGGCAAGAGCCATGTGCACAATCTGGAGCCGGAAGATCTGGTGGCGCTCACCATCGAGGCCGCCGCCATGGCGCGCGTGCCGCTCGCCGGCACCGGCTGGATCCCCGGTGTGACCGGGAGCTTCTAACCACCCGTCCGGCAGCCATCGATAGGCCGGGCGACGCCGTCCCGGCGAAGACCGACAAGAAGGGACGTGCCATGCCGATCGATCTCGTGAAAGCCGCCAAAGACAAGGGGATCAAATACTTCCTGATCTCCTACACCGACCTGATGGGCAGCCAGCGCGCCAAGTTGGTACCCGCCGCAGCGATCGGTGACATGGCCAAGACCGGCGCGGGGTTCGCCGGCTTCGCGACTTGGCTCGACATGACGCCGGCCGATCCCGACCTGTTCGCCGTGCCCGATCCCGACAGCCTCATTCAACTGCCCTGGAAGCCGGAGGTCGGCTGGCTCGCCGCGGATTTGTGGATGGACGGCAAGCCGGTCGATCAGGCGCCGCGCAACACCTTGAAGCGGGTGATCGCCCAGGCTGCGGCCAAGGGCTACACGATGAAGACCGGCGTCGAGTGCGAGTTCTTCTTGATCACGCCCGACGGCTCAACGATTGCCGATGCCGCCGACCGCCAGAAGAAGCCGTGCTACGACCAAGCGGCCTTGATGCGCCGCTATGACGTGATCACCGAGATCTGCGACGCCATGCTGGCGCTCGGCTGGTCGCCCTATCAAAACGACCACGAGGACGCCAACGGCCAGTTCGAGATGAACTGGGAGTATGACGAGGCGCTGATCACCGCCGATCGCCATGCGTTTTTCAAATACATGGTGAAGTCGATTGCCGAGAAGCACGGCCTGCGCGCCACCTTCATGCCCAAGCCCTTCATGAACCTGACCGGCAATGGCTGCCACGCCCACGTGTCATTGTGGAAGGGCAAGACCAATTTGTTCGCCGACGACACGGGCGAGTTGGGCGTCTCTAAGCTCGGCTACCAGTTCCTCGGCGGTCTCGTCGAACACGCCCAGGCGCTCGCCGCGATCACCAATCCGACGGTGAACTCCTATAAGCGCATCAATGCCCCGGTGACGCTCTCGGGCGCCACCTGGTCGCCCAACACTGTCACCTGGACCGGCAACAACCGCACCCACATGATCCGCGTGCCCGATGGCGGCCGCTTCGAGTTCCGTCTGGCCGACGGCGCGGTCAACCCGTATTTGCTGCAAGCCGGTATCCTGGTCGCGGGGCTCGATGGCATCGACCATGCCCGCGATCCCGGCAAGCGGCTTGACATCAACATGTATGTCGACGGCCACAAGGTGAAAGGCGCCAAGAAGCTGCCGCTCAATCTCTTGGATGCACTGCGCATGCTGGAAACGTCGAAGACGCTGAAGGCCGGCCTCGGCGCCGACTTCATGGGTGCGTATCTGAAGCTGAAGACCCAGGAGTGGAACGACTACGCCCGGCATCTGACCGAGTGGGAGCGCGAGACGACGCTGGATTGCTGACGCGACGCGTCGGCGCGGCGCTCACCTATGCGCTGAACATGTATAGACAAATGACCGCGCAGTCGGCTGATATGCGCACGAGCCGACCGGACCGAAGCCAGACCAACGAAGCCGCCCGATGACCTATTCCTTCACCCGCCTCCTCAAGGAAGCGTTGACCGGCCACAAGGGCTGGACGCCGGCGTGGCGCGACGCGGCGCCCAAGCCCGCCTATGACGTCGTCATCGTGGGTGGCGGCGGCCACGGGCTGGCGACGGCGCATTACTTGGCCAAGGTGCATGGCATCACCAATGTGGCCGTGATCGAAAAGGGCTGGATCGGCGGCGGCAATGCGGGGCGCAACACGACGATCGTGCGCTCCAACTATTTGCTACCGGGTAACATCCCCTTCTACGAGCACTCGCTGAAGCTTTGGGAGGGCCTCGAACAGGACCTCAACTTCAACGTCATGATGAGCCAGCGCGGCATCATCAATCTCTACCATTCCGACAGCCAGCGCGACGCCTATGCCCGCCGCGGCAATGCGCTGCGCCTGCACGGCGTTGACGCGGTGTTGATGGACCGCGCGGCCTTGGAAAAGGAACTGCCTTATCTTGATTTCGACAATGCCCGCTTCCCGATCCAAGGGGGGCTCAAGCAGCCGCGCGCCGGCACCGCCCGGCATGACGCAGTGGTATGGGGCTTTGCCCGCGCGGCGGACAGCCGGGGTGTCGATATCATCCAAAACTGCGAGGCGACCGGCTTTCGCATCGAGAACGGCCGCGTCCTCGGCGTCGAGACGAGCCGCGGATATATCGCAGCCAAAAAGGTCGGTATCGCGGTTGCCGGCAACACCACCCGCGTTGCGTCGCTGGCCGGCCTCCGGCTGCCGATCGAGAGCCATGTGCTGCAGGCCTTCGTGTCGGAGGGGCTCAAACCCTTGATCGACACCGTGATCACCTTTGGCGCCGGCCACCTCTACATCAGCCAGTCCGACAAGGGCGGTCTCGTGTTCGGCGGGGATATCGACGGCTACAATTCCTATGCCCAGCGCGGCAACTTACCCGTCATCGAGCACGTCGCCGAGGACGCCATGGCGATCCTGCCCATGCTCGGCCGCGCCCGCGTGCTGCGCCACTGGGGCGGCATCATGGACATGTCGATGGACGGCTCGCCGATCATCGACAAGACGCCGATTGAAGGCCTCTATCTCAACGCCGGCTGGTGCTATGGCGGCTTCAAGGCAACACCAGGCTCCGGCTGGTGCTTCGCCCACACCATCGCCACCGGCGAGCCCCACGCCATCAACGCCGCCTACCGCCTCGATCGCTTCCAGCGCGGCGCGTTGATCGACGAAAAGGGCACCGGCGCCCAACCGAACTTGCACTGAGGGGTCTGAAATGCGTCTTCCTTGCCCCTGCTGTGGCGAACGGGATTCCGGTGAGTTCACCTATTTGGGCGACGCGATGCTCGTCGCGCGGCCGGGTGCGGATGCGTCGATGGAGACCTGGGCGGACTTTGTTTATGTGCGCGACAATCCGGCCGGGCGGCACCGCGAGCTTTGGTATCATGGCGCCGGCTGCGGCGCGTGGATCGTGGTCACCCGCGACACCGTCACCCATGAGGTGCTCGGCGCGGAGTTGGCGCGCGACGTGGCGGTGCAGCGGGCGGCCGAGGAGATGCCGGCATGACGTCTCGGCTCCCGTCCGGCGGGCTCATCGACCGCGCCGCGCCCCTCACCTTCGCATTCGATGGCAAGCGCTATCAGGGCCACGCCGGCGACACGCTCGCCTCGGCGCTGTTGGCCAATGACGTTCATCTCGTTGGTCGGTCGTTCAAGTATCACCGCCCGCGCGGCATCTTGACGGCGGGCTCGGAGGAGCCGAACGCGCTCGTTGAACTGCGCGCCGGCGCGCGTCGGGAGCCGAACACCAAGGCGACCACGATCGAACTCTATGATGGCCTGAGCGCGCAAAGCCAGAACCGCTGGCCGTCGCTCGCCTTTGACCTGATGGCGGTCAATTCGCTGGCCGCGCCGCTGTTTTCGGCAGGGTTTTACTACAAGACCTTCATGTGGCCGGCGAGCGCGTGGGAAAAGCTCTACGAGCCGATCATCCGCCGCGCGGCGGGTCTCGGGCGCTTGGAGACCATTCCCGACGCCGACCATTACGAGAA
>CALSBD010000024.1:0-13593 GCA_943373055.1 Rhizobium sp. Q54 | reverse complement strand
CATGAGCACGAAGCCGCCGGTGCCCAAGGTGAGCCCGTCGCCGGCCACTTCCAGGACCGCGCGCTTGAACCCGCGCGCGCGGAAGCGGCGCATGAACACAATGAGGCGCTCGTAGGTCTCGACGAAACCGGCCCCAATCCGATAGACGGTGCTGTCGATCCAGGCGTCGGCTTCCAGGAAGCCGAAGATGCGGCGACGGCGAGCGGGGCGCGCGGGCGCAGTCGCGGCCACGTCCTCTCCGGCCGGTGCCCCTTGGGGCGCGGGCCCGGAAGGGGCGGCGCGGTCAAGTCCGGTGTCCCGGTTTGCGGCGTCGTCGCTCGGCGTGGTCACGCGTTTCGTCCCAAATTGGCACAATCGTCCCAAAAAGACGCCTTGTGCGGTGTGTCGACCCTTTCAAAGGCAAGCCCCGTGCCGGTGATTGACACAATCTTAATCATCCGGTGGGGTCAAGCAACGAGACCGTGACATGAGTGACGCCGCCCAACCGTTCTGGAAAACCAAGCGCCTTGATCAAATGAGCGAGGCAGAGTGGGAATCGCTGTGTGACGGCTGCGGGCGGTGCTGCCTCAACAAGCTTGAGGACGAGGAAACCGGCGAAATCTTCTGGACCGACGTCGCCTGCCGGCTGCTTGATGGCCACACCTGCCAGTGCAAGGACTACGAGAACCGCTGGGACTATGTACCCGATTGCGTGAAGCTCGATCCGCGCGAGGTGATCGAACAAAACTACACGTGGCTGCCGCCAACCTGTGGATATCGCCTTATTGCCGAGGGCGCGGATCTCTATTGGTGGCACCCGCTGATATCGGGCGATCCCACCACCGTGCACGCCGCCGGTATCTCGGTGCGCGGGCGCACGGTGTCGGATGAAGACTACGGCGACGATGACTTCGAGGCGCGCATCGTGGAATGGCCGGGCGAACACCCCATGCCAAAGCCACCCAAGCAGCCCAAGCGCTGACGCTGTGGCGTGATCCCAATAAGGGGAAACTGGTTATTGGGAAAAGATCACGCTCTAACAAAGACTTAGAACGCCGATCTGATGCAATCAGATCAAAAAGCGCTCTCGCCTCACCACGCCAGCGCGGTGAGGATCAACCGCGGGCTCGGCAGCCCGTCCAACAGGGTCGCGAGCGCCGCCTCATTGAGACCCCCCTCCCCCATCAGCGCCGCGCCATGTAGCCCATCGGCGATGAAGATCGCCGGGATGGCTTGGCGCGCCGCGCCCATGAGATCGGTGGCGACCGCGTCGCCAATGGCGATCGGGCGCACAGCGGTCGGCACGCGCGACCGGGCGACGTCGTAGATGGGCGCATAGGGCTTGCCGCACTGCTCCACCACGCCGCCGAGCGCCTCATAGAGGGCGGCGACAGCCCCCGCGCACGGGATGCGCTGACCGCCGGAGATGATTGCTAAATCGGGGTTGCCACAGGTGAGCGGCACGCCGCGCCCCTGCGCGGCTGCCAGTGGCGCGCGCCAGGCCTCTACCTCGGCATCGGTCGCATCCCCCGACAGCCCGGTCACGACGATCCGGTCAGCGCGTTCCAGTGGCGTGAAGGCGAGATCAAGGCCATCGAAAATGACCTCGTCGTCACCCGTGCCGATCAGGAACACGCAAAGGACCTGCCCCGTGCTTGCCCGATGGGCGGTCGCCTCGGCGGCAAGCCGGGCAACCATCACATCGCCCGAGGTGACGATGTCGTCATAGGCGTCCCGGTCCACGCCCAGCCGGTCAAGCGCAGGAATCAGCTTGCGCCCCGGGCGCGGCGAATTGGACAACAGCACCACCGGGATGCCGCGCGCGCGCGCGCGCCGCAGCGCGTCGATCGCACTGGCAAACACGGTCTGACCGTCGTGGACGACGCCCCAGACGTCGCACAAAATCAGGTCATGGCCCTCAAGGACTGCCCCCAGCCCCGTTGGCGCGGCTGCCCCGTCAGCGAAGGACGGCATAGACGTCCCCCGAATTGGCCGCGTGCGGCAACGCCACAATCGCCTCGCGCATCGCCTCCGCGTCAAGGCCGCGGCCCTCAGAGACACCATAAAGCAGCGTCTGCGTCTCGCCGATCGACATATCGAACCGATAGTCACCAAGCCGCGCCAGCCGCGATAAGACGGCATAGGCCACATCCCGCTGGATGGTGGTGAACTCAAACGACAAAGCCGGCACCGGCGCACTCAAGCCAGCGAGCACATCGTCCTCGAAGCCCTCGACATCAATCTTGATGAACGCCGGGCGCCCATGGCGCGCAATGAGATCATCAAGCGTGACCACCGGCACCTCGATGGTCTTGTCCCAACGCTGCCCTTCCCACCCGGCCGCGCCGTCAGCCGCTTTGATGAAGGCGTCCGACGCGGTGGTGACCGTGGGGTTGCGCACATTGACCTTCAGCTCAAGCCGCCCGGCTGTCGGGCCAACCGCCAGCCGCTCGAGCACCACGTGGCGGTCGCGGCCATAGAGCCACTTGAGCGCGCGCTGCAGCGCGGGCTGCGGCTCCACGGCGACCACGCGGCAGCCCAGCCGCCGAAACGACGCGACCCGGTCGCCCACATGCGCACCAATGTCGAACGCGATGTCGCCGGGCTTCACGAAGTGCCCATGCAACGCGTCCATCGCCTGGTCCCGCGCTTTGTCGCCATAGTACACTCGGTAGGAGCGCCAAACGCCGAGCGCGGAGCGAATTGCCTGTAGCATGGGGTCACTCCGCCGCCGTTGCCGGCGCCTTGGGCGTGGCGGCGGGCCGGGTCTTGCCGACCGCCTCGAGGGCCGACAGGCCCAGGGGATAGAGATACGCCGGCGGGTTGATTTCTTCGGGGATTGCGTTGAGCCGGGCCTTGGCGAGTGAGCGGCCCAGATCAAGCCGCGACGTGATCACCGCGAACGGCACCACGAAGATGAGACCCGCCGTGACGACAAAGATCATGAGCGCGCCTTCGAAGGGCATGAATGGCAGCGCGGCCGCGATGACGAGACCGGCGATCTGCTGACCGCGGAACGCCTGCCATGCGACCGGCCACGGTGTGGCGTGCTCGTCGCGCGCCTGCCCGCCCCAGCCAATGGTGCGCCGGGCAAATAGCATGATCATCAACACCGTGTGGGTATAGGCCATGATCGGCCACAAGAGCATGGAGAACACCGTCTCAATGCCCGCCGAAATCAACATGCGCTTGCCACCGCCAAACGTCGCCCGCTCGGCCGGTTTCGTCATCACGTCGATGAGTGTCGCGATACGCGGCGAGTAGGTCATGAAGATGACAAGCGCCCACACGCCAAACGCGGGCCATGCCGAAAACGGCGCGGCGCCCTCGACCATCAACCGAATGCCCGAAAGCGCGATCAACACCACCCAGGCCGGCAGCGCGACGAACATCAAGATGGCGAGCAACAGCTGCGCCCGGCTCGCCGGCTTCAGGCCCGGGATCATCAACAACTTGAGATACTGCAGATTACCCTGGCACCAGCGCAGGTCCCGGCGGGTAAACTCCACCAGATTGGGCGGGTTCACCTCATGGGAGCCGCCATCCTCGGGGATGACGCGCACTTCATAGCCGCCCCGGCGCATGACGGCGGCTTCCACCTGGTCGTGCGAGAGGATCGGACCACCAAAAGGCGGATCCCCCGGCAACGGGTCCAGCCGACAATGCGCCTTGAACGCGGCGATCCGAATGACGGCGTTGTGGCCCCAATACGGCCCGCAATCGGCCTGCCACCACGACGAGCCAATCGTCCAGCTCAGCATGCCCAGCCGCATCCCGAACTGGAAGATGCGCGCGAACGGCGACAAGGTCGGCAGCGCGTTGATCATGCTTTGCAAAATGCCGAGCCGCGGATTGGCCTCGGCAATGCGCACCATCTCAAGGATGCGGCGCGCCGACATGAAGCTGTCGGCATCAAGCGTGATGGCGAATGTGTAGGCGTCGCCTTGCGTCTCGAAGAAATCCCACACATTGCCGGCCTTGAAACCGGTGTTGACGAGCCGGCGGCGATAGGCGATCCGCGCGCTGGGGAACCGCTGGCGCAAGCGGGCGACGCTTGCTTCTTCCTCCGCACCGATCGCCGCGTCATTGGTGTCTGAGAGGATATGCACCGCGAACCGATCAAGCGAGCCGGTCGGCTGCAGCTCGGCCAGAAGCTCGGCGACATTGCGTTCCACCCGGCCGACGTCCTCGTTGCGCACGCACATCAACAGCGCGGTGTCGCTGGTGATCGGCGCGGTGGGATCAATGGCGCGTGCGGCCGGATAGACGCCCTGCAGCGGATCGCGGTGGCGGCGCATGATAATGAAGCCGATAATCGAATTGCTCAGCCCGACCGCCGACCAGGGCAACAGAGCCGCCAACAGCACGATCATCACGATATCAAGTGCGTCGAACCCACCAGGAGCGACCGCTGCGACGCCCAGCGCGAGCGTGCCCAGCGTGATGAGGATGCACAAGCTCCAAAACAGGATCCGGCGCCGTCCAATCCGGGGATCATCGGCAAGCGGCGGCGGAAAGGGCTCAGAAGCGGGCGCGCGCATGGTCACTCCGAACGCGATCAAAAGACGACAGCACCTGTGGGAAGCCGCCCATCATGGCGGCGTGAAGGCGGACCGCGCGGCCACATCGGCGCCCGGCGCCGCTTCTTGACTGATCTGGCGCAAAAACACCAGATCGATCACGTGGCTCAGACCCGCTATCCGTCGACGGTTCGCCATGATACGGAAACAAAACACCGATGGACGCCCCCAATCCTTCGAACACCGCACATCGGGCGGGTCCATCTTGGTGTCAAGCCGCGCATGACTGCCCCTGGAAGCGTTTCCAGACCGATCCGACGAGTTCGACCGTATGACTGATCCGTTGCCCACCCATGCCACCGCCCTATGGCTGGAGGCCGTCGCGCGTCCGGCCTTGCGCGAGGAGCCTCTGCGGGCCATTCAGCCCGATGATGTGCTGGTGCGCATGCTGGCCTCCGGGATCAGCCGCGGTACGGAGAGCCTGGTGTTTCACGGGAAGGTGCCGGTCTCCGAGTATGGCCGCATGGCCGGCCCCAATATGGGCGGCGCATTCCCCTTTCCAGTGAAATATGGCTATCAGGCCGTCGGCGTTGTCGAGGCGGGGCCGGAGGCTTTAGTTGGCCGCCGGGTATTTGTTCTTCATCCGCACCAGACCGCGTTCGTCGTCAAGGCTTCAAGCGTCGTCCCCTTGCCCGACGACGTGCCCACCGCGCGCGGATGCCTGGGTGGCAATATCGAAACGGCGCTCAACGCCCTGTGGGACAGTGGCGCCGGCCCGTGCGACCGCATCGCTGTGGTCGGCGGCGGCGTGGTCGGCGCGTTGATCGCCTACCTGGCGGGCCGCCTGCCCGGCGCCCGGGTGACGCTCATTGACATCGACCCGCGCCGCGCCGCGACAGCCGCCGCCTTGGGCGTCGGGTTCGCTACCCCAAGCGATCTCGCCAGCGCGCCTGAGGCCCATGGCGTGGGTCTTCACGACATTGTGTTCCACGCATCGGCCACCAGCGCGGGGCTTGCAACTGCCATTGAGCTCGCCGGTTTTGAAGCCATGGTGGTTGAAATGTCCTGGTATGGCGACCAAAGTGTCGCCGCACCCCTAGGGGGTGCATTTCACGCGCGAAGATTGCGCCTTGTCACTTCCCAAGTTGGGGAGGTTGCCCCCAGCCGCCGACCGCGCTACAACTATAGAGCGCGATGTGAACTGGCCTTGGGGCTGCTCGCCGACCCACGCCTGGACGCGCTGCTCGCGCCGGCGGTGCGGTTTCACGACCTTCCCGACCGGATGGCAGACATCTTGGCCCCTGGATCGGGAGTCCTCTGTCAAGTTATCGATTACACTCCGTAAAAGATGCAAGACAGATTCGATCGAATCGGACCTACCCAAAGGAGAAATATCGTGTATTCAGTTGAAGTGCGCGACCACATCATGATCGCACATTCCTTTAGGGGAGATGTGTTCGGACCCGCCCAAAAGTTGCATGGAGCCACTTTTGTTATCGATGCGGCCTTTTACAGTGACACTTTAGACGAAAATAGCATCGTCATTGATATTGGCAAGGCACATGAAGTCTTGCGGTCAACGCTAGAACCTTTAAACTATAGAAATCTGGACGACGTACCGGCCTTTTCCGGGAAGAACACCACGACGGAGTTCCTCACCAAGCACATCTTCGACCAGCTCGCACATGCGGCACGGGCGGGATCACTTGGGCGCGCACCAACTGACATTGTCGCCATCAAGGTGACGCTGCATGAAAGCCATGTGGCTCGTGCAGCCTATGAGGGGAAGGTATAAGTTGAACACCACGCCGATCGTGTTTGCCTATCCAGGTGACATCAATACCCAGTCGGGGGGCTACGGGTATGACAGACGCATCCTGCGCGAGTGGGAGCGTCTCGGCCATCCAATCAAGCTGGAAGGGGTTGGGGACGACTATCCCCGCCCCACGCGCAGCACCCGTGACGCTGCCTTGACCCGCTTGATGAAGCAGCCGATCGGTTGGCCGATGATCGTCGATGGCCTTGCCTTCGCAGCCTTTGGTAATCGCGCCGCGGCGCTCGCGGATCGTCATCCGCTGGTCGCCCTGGTGCACCATCCTGTCGGCCTTGAAACCGGCTTGGACCGCGACACCTCGCGCAAGCTGATCGCCGACGAAACCGCGGCACTGGCAGCCGCCCACCGCGTCATCGTGACGAGCCCGACCACGGCCCGCACCTTGACCGACAAGTTCGGCGTCGCGGCCGAGCGCATCACGGTCGCGCGCCCCGGCGTTGATACCGCCCCCTATTCAGACCCGCGCGACAGCGGCCCGATCCGCATGGTGTCGGTCGGCGCACTGATCCCGCGCAAGGGGTTTGACATCCTCATCCGCGCGCTCTCTCGGCTCACCGACCTCGATTGGCGCCTGACCATCATCGGCAGCGACCAGGCGGATCCCGAGTATGCCGCCGAGCTCAAGAAGCTGGTGGTCGATCTCGATCTGTCGTCGCGCATCACGTTGACCGGTGTGCTGCCCAATCGCGATGTCACCTATCACTACATGACCAGCGAGCTCTTTGTGCTCGCCTCGCACTACGAAGGCTACGGCATGGCCTATGCCGAGGCGATCGCCCATGGTCTGCCCGTGGTTGGCACCACCGGTGGCGCCATTGGTGAGACCGTGCCGGCTGCCGCCGCCCGCTTGGTCCAGCCCGGCCGCGTGCTCGCCCTCGGCGACACGCTGCGCGAGCTCATCGTCGACCGTGCCAACCTCTCGCCCCTGCGCGAGGCGGCCCGCGCCGCTGCGCCAAACTTGCCGCGGTGGGAAGAAACCGCACGACTAGCCCTTGCCGCCGTCACCCAGGCGATTGAAGATTACCGGGTGGCAGCGGTGGAGAACTGGGCTTGAGTGGATTCTCGGCGGACTGGTTAGGTTTACGCGAACCTTATGATCATCGCGCGCGCGATACCGATATGGTCGCGCGCATCGCTCAAGCGTGCGCGGGGCATGACCCCGTTCGCATTGTGGATCTGGCTTGTGGCACCGGCTCGACCGCCCGCGCGCTTGCCCCGTCGATTCGAACCCGGCAGGCTTGGCGGCTGATCGACTACGATCCGCTCCTCCTGGCCGAAGCCCGTCGACAAACCGCGCCCTTGAACCTCATGAGCCTGGAGACGGCGACGGCGGATCTCTCCGTCGACCCGGCCGTTGCGTTCACCGAGCCGTTTGATCTGTGCGTGACGTCGGCGTTTCTCGACCTTGTATCCGAGGCTTGGATCGGCCGGCTCGCCGACGCGGTTGCCCGCGCCCGCAAGCCGTTTTATGCCGCTCTCACCTATGACGGGCGCGCCGCGTTCGAGCCCGCGCATCCCTTGGATGCGGTGATGATCGACGCCTTCAACCGCCACCAAAAGACCGACAAGGGCTTCGGTCCCGCCGCCGGCCCCGATGGCGCCGCGGCAACCATCGACGCCTTTAAAACGCGCGGCTTCACGGTTGAGCACGCGGCCTCCGATTGGCTGTTTGGCCCCACCGACCAGGCAATCCAGACCCCCATGATCGACGGTTGGGCCACAGCCGCACGTGAGATCGGCGTGGCGGCTGAGACTGTCGAGACCTGGACGCGCGCCCGCCACGCGGCCATTGCGGCCGGCGAGGCGACCATGATGGTGGGCCACCAGGACGTGTTCGCCCACGGGCTTTGAGATGGCGCAAGGCGCACGCCGCCGGCGTGCGTGATGGTCGCCTTCAGCGCACATGCCGACGGGCCGGTAGTAGGGGGCGCAATGGACGCGGGCGGCCACATCGATTTCAGCCAGGTGATGGTATTTCTCGTCGCCGCTGGTCTCGTGGTGCCGCTTGCCCGCCGGTTCCAAGTTTCTCAAGTGCTCGGCTTCCTCATGGTCGGCGTCGCCATCGGCCCCCACGCGCTGGGCGCCTTGGCCAGCCACTATCCCGCGCTTCAGGCGGTTTTGATCACGGACACCAAGGCGGTCGCTTATTTGGCGGAACTTGGCGTCGTCTTTCTGTTGTTCATGATTGGACTTGAGCTGTCGCTCGCGCGACTCATGGCCATGCGGCGGCTCGTCTTTGGGCTGGGCGGCGCGCAGGTGCTGGTCACGGGGGCTGCCATCTGCGCCGTCGCGCTCGCCTTCGGCAATAGTCTGGAGACTGCGTTGGTCATTGGCGGCTGCCTTGCGCTGTCGTCGACCGCGATCGTCATGCAAATCCTCACCGAAGGCGGCCGCATCGGCTCGCCAGTCGGTCGCGGCGGCTTCGCGGTCCTACTTGCGCAAGACTTGGCGGTGGTCCCCCTCCTGTTCATGGTCACCATGTTGGCCGCCGGCGAGCGCGGCTCGCTCCTTCTGGAACTTGGCAAAGCCCTTGGCCTCGCCGCCCTCGTCATCGGCGGCATCCTCGTCGTCGGCCGCTTAGTGGTCGGGCCTTTGATGCGGTTCGTCGGCGCCACCCGCTCGCGCGAATTGTTCATGGCGGCGGTGCTGCTCGTCATTATCGGCACGGCGATGGGCACCTCGGCCGCGGGCCTGTCGCTCGCGCTGGGCGCGTTCCTGGCTGGGCTTGTGTTCGCCGAGACGGAGTTCCGCCACGAGATCGAGGTCGACCTCGCTCCGTTCAAAGGGCTGTTGCTCGGCCTCTTCTTCATGTCGGTCGGCATGGGCATCGACCTATCGGCGGTCGCGCGTGATCCGCTGTGGATCGTGGCGTCGGCCATCGGGCTCATGGTCTTCAAGGCAGCGATCCTATATGCGCTCGCCCGCGCCTTTCGCCTTGCCAAGGCGACCGCGGTCGAGATTGCCCTCCTTCTCTCCCAAGGGGGCGAGTTCGCGTTCATCATTTTGGGGCTTGCCCGCGCGCTCGGTTTGATCGCCGAAGACATCGCGCAGTTCATGCTGATCGTCACGGGCGCGACCATGATGGCCGCCCCATTGGTCGCAGGCCTAGCCGAGCGGCTCGGCGCGAAGCTCTCCGTAGCGGCAACCGTCGACGAAGGCGCCGAAAGCAAGGATGCCGCCGCCAAGCCGATCGCCAATCACGTCATCATTGCCGGCTATGGCCGCGTAGGCCGCCTGTTGGCCGAAGTGCTCGACGCTCAGCAGTTTGACCACATCGCCTTGGATCTTGATCCCATCCGCGTGGCGGCCTGCCGCAAGGCCGCATTGCCGGTCTATTATGGTGACGCCAGCCGGCTGGAAATCCTCCACCATATGCATGTGGACCGTGCCGCCGCCATGGTCGTCACCACCGACGATGCCGAGGCGTCCGAACGCATCGTCACGACCGCGCGCGCCGTGCGGCCCGACTTGCCCATCCTGGCGCGCGCCCGCGATGGCGCCCACGCGCGCCGGCTGCTCGCCCTTGGCGCCACCGAGGTGGTGCCCGAAACCATCGAGGCAAGCTTGCAGCTCTCTGACGCCGTGTTGCGCGGCATCGGCTTTCCCGCCGAGGCGGCCCATCAAGTCATTGACGAGCGCCGCGAGATCGAGAACGCGGCGTTGCGCCTTCCGCCCTCAAGCTGAGGGTCCTGTCGACGCAGTCTCAGTGAGCGCGGCCCCGGTGAGCGCGGCCAGATCGCGCCCGTCAAGCGACGCCTTGAGGCCCGAGCGGATCAGCTCGGCGAAGCCTTCATTGGGGATCATCACGGTGAGCGTGTAGAGCCGATCGGGTCCGGTATTGGCAATCACGTGCTCATGCCCGGGCTTCACGACCACCGAGTCGCCCGGCCCAATGGGCCGCTCCACATCGCCCGCTCGCGCCGTCCCGGTGCCTGAGAGGACAAAGAACATCTCATGGGCGTCCGCATGCGTGTTAGGCGGCGTCGCGCCACCTGGTTCGAAGATTTCCACGCAAGCGAAGAACGGCACCTGATCACGCACCGGATCGGCGATGAGCGCGAACTTGTTGGTATCCGTGGCCGCGATCTTGAAGACTTCGAGCTGGTCGGCAGGTCGGTGAATGGCAGGCATGGTGGCTCCCGGTGTGAACGCGTGCCGTCCAGCAAGCCAGGGGCCAAATCGGCACGCGGGCATCCCGGTCGGCCAACGCGTCCCTGCCCATCAAACGGGCACCGTGGCCCTACAGCTGACCACTCCCGCGGCAACGGGTTTGGCTTCGCCCGCCGCACCCCGTGCCTCGCCTTGGCACGCGGCGTGCTGAGCCGCGCCCACGCAACCGATCCGTTTGAGACCCCGATGAGCCAGGACATGCAAATTCCGTTAGGCCCCCACCCATTCAATACGTGGCGCGCTGGCCCGCGTCGGGTCGACCTCACCCGCCCCCACCGCCGGGAGCGGCGTGTGGAGGTGGAGGCCGCGCCCAAAACCGTGGTGTTCGACTTGGCGGCCACCGCCCTCGTCGTCGTCGATATGCAAAATGACTTTTGCCACCCTAATGGTTGGCTTGCCGGCATCGGGGTCGACATCGCGCCCGCCCGCGCGCCCATTGAGCCGTTGCGCCGGTTACTTCCTGTGCTGCGCGGCCAGGAGGTTCCCGTCATCTTCGTAAATTGGGGCAACCGCCCCGACCGGGCCAACCTTTCGCCCACCTTGTTCCACGTCTATAAACCGCTGGTGGGCGCCGCCGCGGGCTTCGCTGGGCTCGGTGAGCCCTTGCCCGGATCCGGCAGCCCGGTGTTGCAAAAGGACGCCTGGTCGGCGCGCATCGTGGATGAGCTAGCACCTGAGCCTAGCGACATCCTGGTCGACAAATATCGCATGTCCGGGTTCTGGGACACGCCGCTTGATTCGATCTTGCGCCAGCGCCGGGTCACCACGGTGTTGTTCGCGGGCGTCAACCTCGATCAATGCGTGCTGCACACGTTGGCGGATGCCAACTTCCTCGGCTACGACACCCTTCTGATCGAAGATTGCGCCGCAACCACGTCACCTGCCTTCTGCGCCGATGCAACACTTTATAATGTCAGGCAAATCTTCGGCTTCACGCTGAAGTCCGCCGACCTCATCAGCGCCGTGTGAGCACCCGCGGCGGGCGCGCAATCCACAAAATCGGGCACTGGTTATTTACGGGCTTTTCCTGATAGGGTCCCGCCATAACCGGAACACACCCGCCATGCCCTCGACTGCCGCTCCCCACGCCCCACGGATCACGCTTGGGATCGATACCGGCGGCACCTACACAGACGCTGTTGTCGTCGACCGCGCGGGCCACACCATTCGGGCGACCGCGAAGGCGCTTACCACCAAGGGTAACTTGGCGATTGGCATCACCGAAGCACTCAGCCGCGCGCTCGACGAAGCCCGCGCCGCCAACCCGGCTTTTGACCCGGCGCGCCACGTCGAGCGCGTTGCGTTGTCGACAACGCTCGCGACCAACGCGCTCGTGGAGGGCCATGGCGAGCCGGTCGGCGTGATCTTGATCGGCTTTGATGATCGCATGGTCGAGCGCGTGGGCCTTGAGAGCGCGCTGCCAGGAGCCAGTCTTGCTCGTCTCACGGGCGGCCATGATCACGGCGGCCACGAGGCGGCCCCCTTGGATGAAGCGGCGCTTGAGCGGGCGCTTGATGCCATGGACGCTCGCGTCGCCGCCTACGCGGTCGCTGCCACCTATTCGGTGCGCAATCCCGATCACGAGCGCCGCGCCGCCCGCATGATCCGCGCCCGCACGGGCAAGCCGGTGGGTCTATCGAGCGACCTTGCCTCCGCGCTCGATGCGCCACGCCGCGCGCTCACCGCCGCCCTCAACGCCTCGATCGTCGGCCCGATCGTGCGTCTCGTCGGCGCCATTGGCGAAGCAATGCGCGGCCATGGGATCGAGGCCCCCTTGATGATCGTGAAGGGCGACGGCGCGCTCGCCGATGCCTCCGTCATCATGGAAAAGCCGATCGAGACCATTCTGTCGGGCCCCGCCGCCAGCGTAATAGGCGCCCGCTTCCTGGCGGATCTGGATGACTTCGTGATCTCAGACATCGGCGGCACTACGACGGACGTGGCGGTTGTTGCCGGTGGATGGCCAAAGCTCAACCGTGAGGGCGCCGTGGTCGGCCGCCATCGCACGCTGGTGCGCGCGGTCGACATGCGCACGGTCGGGCTCGGCGGCGATAGCGCGGTGGAGATTGGCGCCGATGGCCGCGTCGCGCTTTCGACAAGCCGCATCGTGCCGATCGCGCTTTTGGGCGCGCGCTGGCCCGACTTGCTGCCGCTTCTGGAGCGCATGGTCGAGGACCCGGAGGCCGCGGCCCATGGCGGTCGGTTCCTCCTGCGCCCACTTGGCGCCAAGGCCTCGGCGGTCAGCGACGAAATGGACCCGCTGGAGGCCGAGATCCTCAAGCGCGTCGGCGACCGGCCGATCGCGCTTGCGGTGCTGCCGTCTAATCCCAGCACCCGCCGGGCGATCCGCCGGCTGATCAACCGCGGCCAGCTGGCGGAAGCGGGCTTCACGCCCTCCGATGCCGCCCATGTGCTCGGCCTACAAGGTCAATGGTCGCGTGCCGCCGCGGCGGCTGGCGCGGCCCTCGTGCTGCGCTCGCAGCGCATGTTGGACTTGACCAAGCGCGGCGCCGCCACCGAGGCGTTTGCCCGCGAGGTTCTGGACGCAGTGGCTCAATCGAGCGCGCATGTGGTGCTGGAGACCTTGGCAGGCGTGACGCTCGATCGGGCCGACCCGTTGGTCGCCGCCGCCATCAGCGCCCGCCCGCGACTTGGCGCGCTCGATATCACACTCACGCCCAGTGTCCCCCTAGTTGCTGTGGGCGGCCCGGCAGCGGTGTTTTATCCCGAAGTGGCCAAGCGGCTCGCGACCCCCTTGGTCGTGCCGCCGCATGCCAGCGTCGCCAATGCGGTCGGCGCGGCCGTGGGCGTGGTCCGCGCCCGCGCGACGGTGGAGATCACCACCTCCGGCTCCGGGGTCTGGCGGATCCATCACGCCGGCCCGCCCATCGACCACGTGTCGCCCACGGCCGCCCTCGATGCGGCCCGCGTGACCGCGACCGAAGAGGCGCGCGCGCGCGCTGCCGCCGACGGTGTCACGACCAGCGAGAGCCTAGATCTCGATATCCGTATCGAGCGGGTGGATTTGCCCGATATGACCGGCGACTTGGGCCTCGTCGCCGCCACCGTCGTCGCCGAATGCCGCGCGGT
>CALSBD010000023.1:0-13642 GCA_943373055.1 Rhizobium sp. Q54 | reverse complement strand
TCCCGTCTCAAATCCCGCTCCGACATGGCTTCCCACGGCATCGTCCGACCCTCCAGGACCGAACGGAAGTGTTACCCATGTCTCCGAACACCTGTTACCTATGTCTCCGGTCTATACAGTGGGGGAGGGTATGCTTCAACGAAGCTTTCTTGCGTTGATGTGCTTCGTATTCCGACTGGCTTATTCGGCCGCGGCTTGCGCGGGGGCGAGGCCGACGGAGGTAAGCGCGGTGAGTTGGCGGGCGGCCATCACATCGGTTTTGAAGTTGTCGATCTCTTCGTTGAACAGCCGGTAGAAGTTTAATTCGGCCTTCAGGTGCAAGAACACGCCACCGAGCCCGATGGCGGCGCGGTCCATGAAGACGAACTCGCGCGGCACGGTCACCGGTCCTTTTTCCTTCAAGGCGCGCGCCACCTCGAAGGCTTGCTTGCGGCCGTATTCGCCAGGCGACACCCCATCGGCAATCGAGCGAACGCGGTCTTCGAGCAGCGGGCCGTAGATGAACGACGCCCAGATATTGAGGATATCGATAAGTTCGTTGGTCAGGCCGCGGAAGCCCCACACCTCATAGGCCGCCACCACGCGGTCGCGGTTGTGGTCGCGCAGGCCCTCGTAAAGATCGATCACGCCGCGCACAAAGCTCGGTGGGAAGATGCGGATGCAGCCATAATCGAGGAGATTGATGCCGCCGGGCCGATTGGCATCACCGCCCGTGCCATCGGCGGCGGAGCCGGCGGCGAAGACCGTGTAGTTGCCCAAATGCGGATCGCCGTGGATGACACCGTGGTGGGCGAACGGGTGCCACCAGGCCTTGAACATGGCGCGGGCCAAGGTGTTGCGGTCGTCCAGCGGATGATCCTTGTAGTCGAGGAGCTTGCGGCCTTGCAGCCAGCTCATCGCCAACAGACGCGTGGTGGAAAGCTCGGGGCGAACCACCGGCACGCGGACGTCCGGGTCACCCTCGAACAGCCCGTGATAGAGCCGCATGTGGCGCGCCTCGCGGGTGTAGTCGAGCTCCTCGCGGACCCGGTCGGCGATTTCCTTGGCAACCTCGCGGGTATCAACCGCCGGGCGCATGCGCCGATGCATGGAGAACAACAATTCCAGCTGCTTGAGATCGGCCTCCACGGCCGACTGCATGTCGGGATACTGCAGCTTCACGGCGAGCGGCGCGCCATCGAGTGCGACGGCCTTGTGCACCTGACCAAGCGAGGCGGCGGAGGTGGGTTGGCTGTCGAACGACTGGAAGCGCTTTTCCCAGCCGACGCCGAGTTCCGCCGTCATGCGCCGCTTGACGAACGCCCAGCCCATGGGCGGCGCGTCGGACTGTAGCTTCATGAGTTCGGCTTGCCACTCCGGCGGGATGGCGTCCGGGATGGTCGCGACCAATTGGGCGACCTTCATCAGCGGGCCCTTGAGCGAGCCAAGCGCCTGGGCGATCAGTTCGCCCTCTTTTTGCAAGTCGGGGGATCCAAACAAGCGGCTGCCAGCCATGCGGGCGGCGGTCGCGCCCAAGCCGCCGCCCACGCTCGCATATCGCGAGAGGCGCCCGCTCAGGCGATTTTTCTCATCATCACGTTCGGACATGGTCGCCCTTAGGCCGCACGGCGGGAATACGCCGGTGTTCCTTCATACGTAGGAACGGTCCAACGGATGAGAAGGGCACGCGGCGTTTGCCGCCGCATGCCTAACTCGTGATGAACGACGCCTTGTCAGGTGCGCGCGTCAAGCGACGGGTCGATCCATCCAATATTGCCGTCCGCTCGGCGGTAAACGATGTTCATGCCGCCATGTTTGGCGTGGCGGAAGGCCACGAACGCGCTGCCGGTGAGGTCAAGCTCCATCACGGCGGCGTCGACGCTCATCTGCTTCAACGGCTTGGTGGTCTCCGCGATGACCACCGGGTGGTAGTCGGCGGGCATCTCGTCATCGGGATCCGGCGCCTCGATGACCGAGTAGGCGGCTTCCAGGATTGGTGCCATGTGGCGGCTCGCCGCGCCGTGATAGTCCTTCAGCTTGCGCTTATACCGACGTAGACGCTTCTCGATGCGGTCCACGGCCTGATCGACGGAGGGGTAGACATCCTGACCGGAGCCGAGCGATTGGAGGTTGACACCGGTATCCAGGTGCAAGGTGCATTCGGTGCGAAACCCGGACCCTTCGCGCTCCACGGTGACGTGGCCGCCAAACCCTCCATCATAATACTTGCCAATCCCCTCATTGACGCGACCGAGGACGTAGGTCCGCAGCGCATCGCCGATGTCCATGTTCTTGCCCGATACACGGAGCGTCATTGTCGCTCACCTCCTGATGTTCCAGGGGCGCCGGCCTTCCTGCCGTCGTCCCGTCGGGGTTGGGTTCGGCACGCCCGACCGTGAGCCGCGACGCGCGAACCATCCACTCTTTCATCGTGGTGATCCTTCGCCGGATTGCAACCACCCAAAGCCGGACATGGGGTTGACGCGGACTCACCGCGGGACCCGCCGATGGCGGCTGGTCAAATCCGTGTGGGCTTGCTTTAAGGCGCGTCATGCGCCTCCTTCATCTGATCAACGACCTTCCCTACTGGTTTCAGCACCGTGAGCCGATCGCGGCGGCGGCGCGCGCGGCGGGGTGGTCGGTCAGCGTGGCGGCCGCGCCAAACCCAATCCGCGCCGAGGTGGAAGCGCGCGGTTATCCGGTCATTGACTTGCCGATCGACCGGTTTCGCACCGGCGTGGCCGATGTCGAGTTTCTCGCCAAGGCGCGTGATTTGTTCAAGCGCGAGCGGTTTGATGTGGTTCACCTGTTCACCATCAAGCCCCTGTTGATCGGCGGGCTCGCTGCGCGCTGGGTCGCGGCCGGCAAGCGGGCGCGCGTGATTGGCACGGTCGCCGGGCTCGGTCGCGGGCTATCGGAGGGTGCGCCGGGCCGGCGGGCGCGCATCATCACCCGCGGTTTGACCGTTGGGCTCGGATCGGTCGCCGCGGCCGTCACATTCGAGAACCCGGAGGATGCGGCGAGCTATGTTCAGCGCGGCGTGATCGATCCGGCGCGGGCGATTGTGCTGAAAGGGGCCGGCATCGACACGGCGGTGTTTTCGCCTGACGGTGAGTGGCTCGCCAGTGCGCCAGGTCGGGTGATCGATGTGGTGTTTGCGAGCCGGCTCGTAAAAGCAAAAGGCGTGCTCGCCTTTGCCGAGGCGGCTCGGCTCGTGGGCGCGCGCTGGCCGGGGCGGGCGCGGTTTCGCCTGGCGGGCTATGAGGCGCCTGGCGAGCCCGACGGGCTGTCGAGCGAAGAGCTGGCCGCCTTGCGCGCCGATCCCGCGATCGACTGGATTGGTCGTGTGGCGCCAGCGGCCATGCCGGATCTCATGCGGCGCACGGACATCTTCGTGTTGCCGACGCGCTACCCCGAAGGCCTGCCGCGCTCGTGCCTGGAAGCCGGCGCGTGCGGCGCGGCGGTGATTGCCGGCGACGTGGCCGGCACGCGCGCGCTCATTGATGCGGGCCGCGATGGTCTGTTGCTGTCCGACCCGTCGGGCCCCGCACTCGCAGCGGCGATCGGTGGGCTTTTAGAGGATGCTGAGCGGCGCCGGGCGCTCGGGGCGGCGCTGCGCCATAAGATCGAAACCCAAGGCTATGCGCTGGACGCTATCGCGCGCGCCTTCCTCTCGCTCTATGCTGATGCGTCGGCTGAGCCAAGCCGCACCGCATCGTCCCAGGATCGGTAAGCCGGTTCCTGGAAAAGACGATGCGAAATCAAAAACAGATGGGCGCCGATCGGAGGCCGTCAGATCGAAACGCGCTCGAATGCCCTCCACCGTCCCACCTTGGGGGCGTTGCCCATACGTAACAGGAAGCGCTTGATGGAGCGTCCAAGCGACGCTTGGCCGCAGTTGCCTCTTGATCCCGCGGTGGGAATGCGGTTCAACGGATTCGGTCTATTGAAACGTTCCAAATCATCGATCTTCCGCAAACGGAAGGCAAAACGGGCCCGGATGGGCTGTTCTGAGGAGACCGCATGATCGCTCGCGTCATCACGGTGGAGCCGTTCGATATCGTCGTGTTTGGCGCGACGGGGGACTTGGCAAACCGCAAGCTCATCCCCGCGCTCTATCAACGCGACAAGGCTGGTCAAATGCCCATTGAAGCCCGGGTGATCGGCGTGTCGCGCCGCGCCATGGCCGACGAAGCGTTTCGCGCGCTGGCCGCCGAAGCCATCAAGGCGCACGTGCCGGCCGATGACCGCGATCCGCTGGCCGAAGAGCGGTTTTTGAATCGGCTCGGTTATGTCGCCGCCGACGCGGGCGGGGCCGAGGGCTGGGATGATCTCAAGGCACGCCTGGGCAAGGCGGGGGATCGGATCCGGGTGTTTTATTTGTCGACCGCGCCGGAGCTGTTCGAGCCGATTTGCCAGAAGCTGGGCGAGCTGGGTCTTGCCAAGGGCAATGCGCGGGTGGTGATCGAAAAGCCGATCGGCAAAGATCTCGCCTCCGCCCATGCGGTCAATGACGCGATCGGCAAGGTGTTTCCTGAAGATCGCGTCTATCGTATCGACCATTATCTGGGCAAAGAGACGGTGCAGAACCTGATGGCGCTCAGGTTTGCCAACGCGTTGTTCGAGCCGATTTGGAACGCGGCGCACATTGATCATGTGCAGATCACCGTGTCGGAGACCTTGGGCGTGGAAGGCCGCGCGGGCTATTACGACACGGCCGGCGCGCTCAGGGACATGGTGCAAAACCACATCCTCCAGCTCCTGTGTCTCGTCGCCATGGAGCCGCCGACTTCGCTCGACGCCAATGCGGTGCGTGACGAGAAACTCAAGGTTCTCAAGGCGCTGGTGCCGTTCGCCGAGAGCGAGATCGAGACCCACACCGTGCGCGGTCAGTATCGCGCGGGCGCGGCGGCAGGGGGCGCGGTGCGAGGCTATCTCGAAGAGCTGGGCGCCGACACCTCGAAGACTGAGACGTTCGTGGCCCTGAAGGCGCGGATCGCCAATTGGCGCTGGGCGGGTGTGCCGTTTTATTTGCGCACCGGTAAGCGGCTGGCGCAGCGGGTGTCGGATATTGTCATTGCGTTCCGGCCGATCCCGCACTCGGTGTTCGATGCCTCGGCCGGCCCCATCACGCCCAATCGTCTCGTCATCCGCCTGCAGCCCGACGAGGGCGTCAAGCTCGGCCTGATGATCAAAGACCCCGGCCCCGGTGGCATGCGCCTGTCGCACGTGCCGCTTGATATGAGCTTCGCGCAGGCGTTTGGCGTGCGCAATCCGGACGCCTATGAGCGGCTCATCATGGACGTGGTGCGTGGCAACCAGACCCTGTTCATGCGCCGCGACGAGGTGGAAGCCGCGTGGACCTGGATTGATCCGGTTTTGGCGGCCTGGAAAGCTTCCAAGGACGCGCCCAAGCCCTATGTGGCCGGCACATGGGGCCCGTCCGCCTCGATCGCCTTGATCGAGCGCGATGGACGCACGTGGTACGAGGACACTGTCTAAGTCGTCGGCATCAGCCGGTGGCCACTTGATCGATCCCCTTGGTGGGACCCTGGGAGCACGCCCATGTTGAACGCCCGTGTCGGTGAAGTGACCGAACGCATCATCCGCCGCAGCCATGACGCGCGCGCCCGCTATCTCGATAAGATCGAGCGGGCGGCGTCCGCGACGCCCAAGCGCAAGTCGCTTGGGTGCGCCAACCTCGCCCACGGCTTCGCCGCGTGCGGGCCGACCGACAAGGCGGCGCTCAAGGCGGGCGACGCGGGCAAGATCGGCATTGTCACGGCCTCTCATGACATGTTGTCGGCCCACCAGCCCTCTGAGCGCTACCCCGAGCTGATCCGCGACGCGGCGCGCGCGGCGGGCGGCACGGCGCAGGTGGCCGGCGGCGTGCCGGCCATGTGCGATGGCGTCACCCAGGGCGAGGCGGGCATGGAGCTGTCGCTGTTCTCCCGCGATGTGATTGCCCTGTCGACGGGGATCGCCCTGTCGCACCAGATGTTCGACGCCGCGCTGTATCTGGGCGTGTGCGACAAGATCGTGCCGGGGCTTGTCATTGGCGCGCTCGCATTCTGTCATCTGCCGGGCATCTTCGTGCCAGCCGGGCCGATGACCTCGGGCCTGCCCAATGACGAGAAGGCGCGCATCCGTCAGCTTTATGCCGAAGGCAAGGTGGGCCGCGCCGAGCTTCTGGAAGCCGAAAGCGCGTCGTACCATGGGCCGGGCACCTGCACGTTCTATGGCACGGCCAACACCAATCAGATGCTGATGGAGATCATGGGGCTGCATCTACCGGGCGCGTCGTTCGTCAATCCGAACACGCCACTGCGCGATGCGCTGACCCAGGCCGCCACCGAGCGCGCGCTCGCCATTACGGCGCTGGGCAATCAATACACCCCGCTTGGCCGGGTGCTCGACGAAAAGGCGTTCGTCAATGGCGTCGTGGGACTGCACGCCACCGGCGGGTCGACCAACCACACGCTCCATCTTGTCGCCATGGCGCAAGCGGCCGGCATCGCGCTGACTTGGGACGATCTGTCCGACCTTGCCGACGTGACGCCGCTGTTGGCGCGCGTCTATCCCAATGGCAAGGCTGACGTGAACCACTTCCACGCCGCGGGCGGCATGGGCTTCTTGATCCGTGAGCTCGTGGGCGCGGGGCTGTTGCATGCGGACGTGACGACGATCCACGGTACCGGGCTCGATGGCTATATGCAGGAACCGAAGCTCGACGCCGAAGGCCGCGTGACGTGGGGGCCGGGGGCGACCGAGACCGGCGATGACAGCCTGCTGCGCGGGGCGGCCGCGCCGTTCCAGCCGACGGGGGGCCTAAAGCTGCTCGATGGTCCGCTTGGCCGCGCGGTGATCAAGACCTCCGCCGTCAAGGCCGATCGCCATGTGATCGAAGCGCCCGCGCGCGTGTTCCATAGCCAAGAGGCCTTGCAGAAGGCGTTCAAGGCGGGCGAGCTGACCGGGGATTTCGTCGCGGTGGTGCGCTTCCAGGGGCCGAAGGCGAACGGCATGCCTGAACTCCACAAGCTGATGCCGCCCCTGGGCGTCCTGCAGGACCGTGGCCAGCGGGTCGCGCTTGTCACCGATGGGCGGTTGTCGGGCGCGTCGGGCAAGGTGCCGGCTGCGATCCACGTGACGCCCGAAGCGGTCGATGGCGGCGCGATCGCCAAGATCCGTGATGGTGACATCGTGCGGGTCGATGCGCCCGCCGGTCGGCTCGAGGTGCTCGTTGATCCGACCGAGTGGGCGGCCCGGCCGCTGGCCCAGGAGGATCTGGCCTCCAGCCATGTGGGCGTCGGACGCGAGCTGTTTGAGGTGTTTCGCCTAGCGGCGAGCCGGGCCGATCAAGGCGGATCGATCTTCGGTGCGCTGTCGACCGCGACACCGGTTTTTGCCGAAAAGGGCGACGAAAAGCTCATCTCGGAGCATGTCTGAGGCCGTTTTTGCCAAAGTGGCCCTCCAGAATCGCCATTTCTGGGGCTAGCGAGCGCAAATTCGCCAATCTACCTCTGCCTCGTGCGTGCGGCAGCAGCACCGGATTGACCGGTTGCGCGGACGAGGAGAGAGATCGTGCTTGTCGGGGTTCCCAAGGAAATCAAGGTCCGTGAGTACCGGGTCGGCCTGGTGCCGGCCAATGTGCGTGAACTGGTTGACCGTGGCCATCAGGTCATCGTCGAGGCCGGCGCGGGGGCCGGCGTGGGCGTGTTCGACGGGGATTATGTCTCGGCCGGGGCCCAGATCACGACGGTGGATGACGTGTGGGCGCGCGCCGACATGGTCGTCAAGGTGAAGGAACCGCAGGCCGTCGAGCGGGCCCGGCTCAAGCCCGACCAGATCCTGTTCACTTACCTGCATCTGGCACCCGATCCCGACCAAACCCGCGATCTCGTGGCGTCCAAGGCGGTGTGCATCGCCTATGAGACGGTCACCTCGCCGACCGGCGGGCTGCCGTTGCTCGCCCCGATGTCGGAAGTGGCCGGCCGCATGTCGATCCAGGCGGGGGCCTACTTCCTGGAGAAGGCCCATGGAGGCCTGGGCGTGCTGCTCGGTGGCGTGCCCGGCGTCGATCCGGCCAAGGTGGTGGTGCTCGGCGGTGGTGTGGTCGGCACGCACGCGATCCACATTGCTCTCGGCATGGGGGCCGAGGTGTGGGTGCTGGACCGCAATGTCGACGTCCTGAAGCGGCTGTGGACCCAATTCGGCCGGCCGCTCAACACGGTGTTTTCCACCCGTGAAGCGGTGGAGCGGCACGTGTCGACCGCCGATCTCGTGATTGGCGGCGTGTTGATCCCCGGCGCGGCCGCCCCGAAGCTCGTGTCGCGCGAGCTCATCAAGCGCATGAAGCCGGGTTCGGTGGTCGTTGACGTGGCGATCGACCAGGGCGGCTGCTTTGAGACCTCGCGGCCGACCACCCATGACGAGCCGACCTATGTGGTCGACGACGTGATTCACTACTGCGTCGCCAATATGCCCGGCGGCGTGCCGCGCACATCCACCTTTGCCCTTAACAACGCCACGCTGCCGTTCGTCTTGGCGCTCGCCGACAAGGGCTGGAAAAAGGCGCTCGCCGACGACGCCCACTTGCGCAACGGGCTCAATGTCTGTCAGGGCCACATTACCTATAAGGCGGTCGCCGACGTGCTCGGCTATGCTTATAAGCCGGCGGCTGAACTCTTGTGAGCTGGCTTACCAACGCACCTGCAGCCGCTCCAAGCCATGAAAATGGAACCGGTCCGCATAGACCGGGGGAGCGGCGAGGGTGAGGTTTGGCAGCCGCTGGAACAAGACGGGCAGCGCGCATTGAAGCTCCAGCCGCGCGAGCGGCGCGCCGACGCAGAAATGGATCCCCGCGCCGAACGAGACGTTTGCCCCGTCGGTGCGGGTGATATCGAGCCGGTCGGCGTCTTGAAACCGGGTTGGGTCGCGGTTCGCCGCACCCAGCAACAGGCCGATGGTGTCGCCGACCTGGAACGCGCGGCCCTCAATCTCCAGCGGCTCCAGCACATATCGCGTAAAAAGATGCAGCGGTGCGTCGAAGCGAATGAGCTCGTCGACGGTGGCCTCGGTTTGGCGCGGGGTGGCAAACGCTACCGCTGGGGCGATGCCGTGTTCGAGCATCGCTTTCACGCCGTTGCCGATCGCATGCACGGTCGCCTCGTGCCCGGCATTAAGGAGGAGGATGCACGTGGTGATCAGCTCATCGGTGGAGAGCCGGTCGCCCGCTTCCTCGGCGGCGATCAAGCTGGAGATGAGATCATCGGCCGGCTTGCGGCGGCGCTCGTCGATATAGCCGCGCATGAACGCCACGAAGGCCTGGGTGGCGGCCACCGCGTCATCTTCCACCGCCCGGGTACGGTTGAATTGATACATCGCGACCATGCGGTGCGACCAATCGAGCAGGTCATCCGTCATCGAGGTCGGCACGCCCAAGAGCTCGGCGATCACGATCACAGGGATCGGCGTGGCGAAGCGGGCGAGCAGATCGGTGTTGCCATCGCCCTCAAAGCCATCGATGAGTTCATGTGCGAGCGCCGTCACGCGGGGCCGCAGCCGCTCGATCGCGCGGGAGACGAACGCCCGGTTGACCAAGGTGCGCAGCCGGGTGTGCACCGGCGGCTCGCGTTCCAACAGTGAGTGAGCTTCGACGTCGTAAAACGGCTTGGTGTGCGCGGGCGGTTCGGGCCAGCCGAGCGCGGCGCGGGTGGTGACGTGAAGCACCTCACGGCCCAGGCGCCGGTCGCGCAAGAGCCGATTGACGAGGTCAAAGCCGTGGGCGCACGGGTAGCCATACTCAGCCCAGTCAATGAGAGACCCAAGCGGCCGCATGCGTTCATAGGCGCGGTAGGGATCCTGCACAAAAGCAGGGTCGGTCGGGGATTGCGAAAAAGCCGGCACGGCAAGGTCCTTGAGCGGCGATCGGAGAGGGCGGCGTGCGGGGGATTAGGACGTGCGGGCGTCGATCCACTTGACCACCTTGGGCGGTTCGTAGGCCGCGAGCTTCTCCAGCAAGTCGCTGGGATCGGTCGCCACGATCAGCATCTCTCGGTGGATCTGCCGCACGAAGCCACGCGCGACCACCTCATCGAGGAACTGGATAAGCGGGCGATAAAAGCCGTCGACATCCAGTAGCGCCACCGGCTTGGGGTGCCAGCCCAGTTGCGCCCACGTCCACACTTCAAACAGCTCCTCGAACGTGCCAAGGCCACCGGGCAGCGCGACGAAAGCGTCGGCAAGTTCGGCCATGCGGGCTTTGCGCTCATGCATGGAGCCGACGATCTCCAGCTTCGTGAGGCCGTCGTGACCGACTTCCTTGTCGTAGAGCGCCTTGGGGATAACGCCGGTCACCGTGCCGCCCGCGGCCAGCGTCGCATTGGCGACCGCGCCCATCAAGCCGACATGGCCGCCCCCATAGACAAGGCCGAGATTGGCCTTGGCGAGCGCCTGGCCCATGGCCTCAGCGCTCTCGCGATAGGCCGTGCGGTCGCCCATGGAGGAGCCGCAGAACACGCACACTGACTTGACCTGCATGGAAACGTCCTTCCCTTCGCCGAGTCGCCCGATCGATCGCCGTGATCCTATCCCACCGTGTGCGTTCTGACAGCGACTTGCCCCATGGGCGGGGATAGACACCGGGAATTGAGCTTGGCCGCCCGTTCACACGACCACGCTTGCCGCGGGCATTCCGGCGCCGTCATGATCGGGGGCGAATCACACGACAGGGGCGCGCGATGGTGGATCTCTTAGTGCCGGTCTCGGTGGGTGAACTTCTCGACAAGATCTCCATCCTCGAAATCAAGGCCGAGCGGATCGCGGATCCAACGAAGCTCGCCAACGTGCGCCGTGAGCTGGACGCGCTGACCGCCGCGCGGCGGGCCGCGGGCTTCGATGAGGCGCGCCTATCAGATGCATATCGCCGGCTGAAGGCGATCAACGAGACCTTGTGGGGCATTGAGGACGACATCCGCGAGCACGAGGCACGCGGTGATTTCGGCGCGGCGTTTGTGGCGCTGGCGCGGGCGGTCTATCAAACCAATGATGAGCGCTCGCGGGTGAAGAAGGAGTTGAACGGACTGGCCGGATCGACCCTGATTGAGGAAAAGTCCTACAGCCACCTGTGACGCGCCCACTGGCGCCCCACCAACTTGAAAGCCGCCGGATGCTGAAGCTCGCCGCCGTCCTCGATGCCCTCAATGAGCGGATCGGCCATGGCGTGGCAGTGGCGAGCCTGGCGTTGGTGTTGATCCAATTCGCCATCGTGGTGGCGCGCTATGTGTTTGGCGTGGGCGCCGCGTGGGCGCAGGAGAGCCTTGTGTATCTGTTCGCCGCGCTGTTCACCTTGCATGCCGCCGCGACGCTGCGCTCAGACGGACATGTGCGGGTCGACGTGTTCTATCGGCCGGCGAGCGTGCGCGGCAAGGCGTGGGTCGATCTGATCGGATCGATCGTGCTGTTGATGCCGATGTGCGCGCTGATCTTAATCGTGAGCCTCCCCTATGCCGCGCGCTCGTTCGCGATCTGGGAGGGCTCCCGGCAGCCGAACGGGATTGACGCGGTGTTTCTCCTCAAGGGGTCGATTGTCGCGATGGCTGCCCTTGTCATGCTTCAAGGCATCGCGCTGGCGCTCAAGTCGCTCGTTACATTGTCACGCCGGGCGGATCAGGCATGACGTCGACGACGATCGCTCACCTGCTTGACGTCGCGCTCCTGATCACCTTGTGCGTGGTGTTGATGGCGGGCTTCCCGGTCGCCTTCACATTGGGGGGCGTGTCGCTTCTGTTCGCGTTGATCGGCGTTGCGTTCGGCGCGTTCGACATCAGTTTCTTGCAGGCGCTGCCGCAGCGCATTTTCGGCACCATCACCAACGAGGTGATGCTCGCGGTGCCGCTGTTTGTCTTCATGGGCGTGATGCTGGAGCGGTCCCGGGTCGCCGAGGCGCTGCTTGAGACGATGGGGCGGCTGTTCGGCTCAGTGCGCGGCGGTTTGTTGCTCTCGGTCACATTTGTTGGCGCGTTGCTCGCGGCCTCGACGGGGATTGTCGGCGCCACGGTAGTGACCATGGGGTTGTTGTCGCTGCCGACCATGCTGCGGCATGGCACGGATAAGCGACTGGCGTGCGGCTCGATCGCGGCGGCCGGTACGCTGGGCCAAATCATCCCGCCGTCGATCGTGCTTGTGATCCTCGGTGACCTTCTGTCTTCAGCCTATCAGCGGGCCCAGTTGGAGGCGGGCAATTTCGCGCCCGAGACCGTGTCGGTGGGCGACCTGTTCGCGGGCGCGTTGATCCCCGGCTTGATGCTGGCGGGGCTTTACATGGTCTATCAGCTTGTCGTCGCTTGGGTGCGCCCTGCCGCGGCACCGCCGATTGGCGATGGGGTTCGGCCACGGGCAGCCGAGGTGATTGAGGCGTTGGTGCCGCCCATCGTGTTGATCGTGTGCGTGCTGGGGTCGATTCTGTGGGGCATCGCTACGCCCACCGAGGCGGCGGCGGTTGGCGCGGTGGGCACCATCTTGTTGGCAGGCACGCGGGCGGGTGGGGCAATGACCCGGCGGCTGGCCCTGATGGGTTGGCTGTCGCTGGCGGGGCTCCTCCTTCTGGCGGCCACTCTTGATTTGAGGCTCGGTAAGACCGACCCGACCGGGCTTGAACGGATCGGCCAAGGGGCCGCTGCGTTGTTGTGCCTCGTGCTCGCCGCCGCCTTGGTCACGGCGTTGCGGCAGACGGCAAAGGTCGGCGTGCTGCGCGAGGTGATGCGGCAGACGGCGGACATCACCGCCATGGTGTTTTTCATCCTGGTCGGCGCCACGCTGTTCACGCTTGTGTTTCGCGGCCTGGGCGGGGAGGCGATGGTGCATGAGGTGCTCACCTCCATCCCGGGCGGCACGGTGGGTGCCATCCTCGCGGTGATGGCGGTGATGTTCCTGTTGGGGTTCTTTATCGACTTCCTCGAGATCGTGTTCATCGTGGTGCCAATCGTGGCGCCGGTCCTTCTGAAAATGACCATGCCCGATGGTTCGCCGATGGACCCCATCTGGCTTGGCGTGTTGATGGCGGTGAATTTGCAAACGAGTTTTTTGACGCCGCCGTTCGGGTTCGCCTTGTTTTACTTGCGCGGCGTCGCGCCGCCGCAAATCAAGACGATGGATCTCTATATCGGCGTCGCCCCGTTTGTGGCGTTGCAGCTATTGGCGCTCGTCATCTTGTGGTTCGTGCCAAGCTTGGCAACTGCGCTGCCACACATGATTTATCGGTAGGCCCGGCCCGCTCAGCCAGATTTGGGCGTCAACGAAATGGGCAGCTCGCCTTTGAGGAACTGCTCGGCCACCCGGGATAACGGCTCCATGGTGGGGATGGTCACCTCGCGCTGGGCGTAAGGAATGCCGACGCCCTGCTCGCGCATGCGCTTGAGGATAGAAAAGCGCAAGTCGCTTTCGGTTTGGAATGCGGTGCCGACATTGGCGACCGCTGCCGTTAAGCGGAAGTCCAGCGTGCTTTCGCCGAACTTGACCAGGAAGACGCTCGGTTGCGGGAAGCGCAAGATCAACGGGTGGGCTTGCGCGCACGCGAGCATCAAATCGTGGACCTGCTGCGGGTCGCTCTCATAGGCCACGCCGATGTCGATGAGAACGCGCCCCATCGTGTCGCGGTGCATCC
>CALSBD010000022.1:0-13688 GCA_943373055.1 Rhizobium sp. Q54 | reverse complement strand
GAGAGCGCGTAGTAGAACCTGCAAGGACTTTGTTCTGCGCTTCATAAATGGACCAAGACGCTGACCGCCCGCACCCATTTTAACGTGAGTCGTCTCGGCAAAAACACAAGCAACAACCTCGTTCAGCTTTTCATATGATGGGTCTGCTGGATCGGCAGACAAAAGCCCTTTTAGCTTCTGATTTCTCCCAACACGATGGTTTACTTCAATAAAGTCAGCATTTGGATTGCCAAGAGACGCCTTTAGTAGAGGTGATATATCGTACTTAACACGTTCTCTCAGGTACGTTTGAATTTTCCTCAATTGATAATCTGCAACAAAGCCGTTTAACGCGGCAACGCGCATGAGATAATCAACAATATACTCGACCATCTCGTGCTTTGACCAACACATATCAACTTTTGTATTGATCGTCGCAGGGAGGCCATTCTGAAGGAGAGACGGGGTATCAATAGGTTTTGGCGGCATTTGTGGCTTTATCTCCAGCATCAAACCGGCAAACCACATAAATTGAGTTGAATAAATTATCAATAACACTTTATCGATTATATTACAACCTAGGAAATGCACCGCCAGAATGATGAGGAGTTTGGCGAACCGCGTTCGCTCTCGCATCAATCCAATTGCCAACTGGTCATCGACCCCGCCCTCGCTGCTGAGAGGAAGCTAAGAGGATTGATGACAAAACCTGAACGGATGCGCCGACCTCCGCCCCAGGCCAGGGCTTCGTGGCCCCCCCTCACATCACCGCGCCTGGGCGCCGTAGACGCCTTGGATGAGCGCGCGCAGGGCGGTTTCGATCCGGATCCAGGTGGCCTCATCGTCGGTCGCCAGGCCGATCACCGTGGGCGCGTTGCGGCTGGCGAGCACCATGTAGCTGAGGGCCGAGATGATCATGGCGTTGACGGCCGGGGCATCGACCCCGTCGGGCGGCTGCAAGTCGCCCTTCGCGCGGGCCATCCACGCGCCCAGCGCGCGGCCGCGCGCGGCGGCCAGCGCTTTGACCGGTTGGGTGTTGTCCGCCAACTCCCACAGCGCGCATTGCACAGCCAACGGTTCGGTGCGCATGACGTGAAGGACGCGCAACGCGAGCGCCTCGATCAAGGCGCCGTAGCTGGCCATCGGCGTCGGGCTCGGACCTTGCAGCAGTTTCTCTTGCCACCAGGCCGCGATGCGCTCTCCAAGCCCGGACAACAACCCGTCCAGACCGCCAAAGTAGCGATAAATCAATTGCTTATCGACCCCTGAGGCGCGCGCCACCGCGTTCACGCCAAAGCCGGACGGCCCCTCCTCGGTCAAGATCGCCTGTGCGGCCTCGAGGATGCGCTGTTGGGTCGCCGACCGATCCCGCCGGCGATCCGAGGCGAGGTCGGCGGTGACCGGACCCTGCGGCAATGGGATGTGGGACGTCATGGCTCCTCCGACCGTGGCACGCCACGGTGATAGCGCCCTTCAAATCGCGAGACAAACCCACGGACGGAAAAATCACCACTCGGTGACTTGACGTGTCACCGAGTGGTGATTTATTAGTTGTCACCAATCGGTGACTTATCAGAGAACCCCACGGGCACTCTCACGGCCCGCAAGGATCCACCGCTTCGCCGACGACGCCCCCCGCGTCCCCACGTCCCCGCCCGATCAACCGAAAGATCTCTCCCATGTCTCCCCGCCTTCCCCTCCTCGGTGCCAGCGCCATCACCATGGCGATTGGGTTCAATCTGCCGTATGCGAACCTGGTTGCCATTTACGACTACCCCGACATCTTGCGCCGGCCCGCCGCCGAAGCGCTGACCCGGTTCGCCGAGGGCGGACCCATGCTGATCTTGACCTGGCACGCGTTTGCCTGGGCCGCGCTTCTGCTGGTCCCGTTGGCGATCGGCCTGGCGCTCACATCGGCCAATCGCGCCACGTCCGAGCCGTTGGCAATCACGGCGGCCATCACCGGCGCGCTGTCCGGCGTCACCCAGGCCATCGGGCTGTGGCGGTGGGTGTTTGTCATCCCCGGGCTTGCCCAGCGCCACGCCCACGGCGACGCGGCCACGCGGACGAGCGCCGAGGGCCTCTTCGATATCCTCAACGCATGGGGCGGCGTGGCGATTGGCGAGCATCTGGGCCAATGGCTGTTGGTCTTCTTCATCCTCGCCCTGTCGGCGATCCAATGGCGTCAACGCGCCCGTGTAACCGGTGGCCTCGGCTTCGCAACGGCCATTTTGACCGGCATCGGCACCACGGAAGGCATCGCACTGGCGCTTAGCCGCGACGCGGACGTGTTCTCGCTGTTCACGATCGCGGGCTTCTTGGGCCTGTCCGCGTGGCTCATCCTGATCGGCCTTGGCCATTTCGGCTTGTTGAAAGCCCGCCAATGAGCCCGGTTGCTGAGCCCTATCGCAAAATCGCGGTCCGCCCTACGGACCGCGCTTGATTAGTCCGCCCCCCGTTGCTCGGCGCGCAGCGCGAAGACCGCCAGAAGCGCGAAGATCAGCTCAAAAGCCAGAATGGCGAGAAACATAAAAGCTGGAACGCCATCAACAGCAATGCTGACAAGCCGACCGAAGGCAAAGCCACAAAACAGAACGGCAACGGAGAGTAGCGCGAACGCCCGCAAGCGATTCACCAGCAACCCGACGAGGAACAAGGCCGCGATCCCAAGGAAAGCCCCGCCTAAGGCGGCCCGGACGAGATGTAGATGATTAACGGTGGTCAGCTGGATTGCCGGTGTATCCATCATCATCTGCGGGGCGATGAGATGGAGCGTGCCTACGACCAACATGACGGCCCCCGCACCTCCCAGGGCGATGGTTCCCAGTTTCCCGTTCTCATCCTTCGACACGTCTCATGCTCCCAAGTCTGGCGCCCGTCCGAACTTGTGTGTAGTGGCACCTACAAAATTTGATAGCCGCATATTGATGAAGTTCATTATAAGGCTAGCGAATGGACTTGCGTCGCCTTGATCTCAACTTGTTGCTTCTCGTCGATGCTCTCCTCAGCGAGGAGTCCGCGTCACGCGCGGCACGACGGTTGCGTTTGTCACAGCCCGCCGTTTCCCAAGGGCTCAGGCGAGCGCGGGAGACATTTGGTGATCCCTTGCTCCTGCGGCACGGCAATCGATTGCTGCCGACCCCACGCGCCATCGCCTTGCAGCCGGAGCTTCGGGCCATTTTGCAAGAGATCGAACGGGTGTTGGCGCCGGCTATCTTCGAGCCCGCGACGGCCACCCGCGATTTTCTTGTGGCGGCGAGCGATTTGGGGCAAGTACTCGTCCTCCCCGACATGATCGAGCGTATCAGTCGGCAAGCGCCTTTGTGCCGCGTCAAGGTGTTGCCGCCGCCAACGCACCTTCACGACATTGACAAACTCGACCTTGCCATCGTAGGCGCGCCCGTTACGGCAGGTCCGCTGTGTTGGCGGACGCTCTTTGAGGATCGCTATGTCTTGTTGGCCCGCACCGGCCATCCGGCACTCGCTGGTTCACTGAGTGTCGAAGACTTCACACGCTTGCCCCAAGTTCTGGTGTCGCCGCGTGCAGACGGCTTCGAGGGCGCGGTCGATGAAGCGCTCGGGCAGCTGGGGCTGCGCCGACAAGTCGTGGTCATGCTGCACAACTTCATGACATTGCCCACGATCTTGACCACAAGTGACTTGATCGCCGCGGTCCCGCTCCACTTCGCGGAGCTGCCGATCGTTCGCACCTTATGCGGTTATCGCGAGCTTCCCGTTGATGTTCCGCGATACACAATGAAGATCGTCTGGCACGCGACCCGGTCCACCGATCCCGCGCTGGCATGGCTGTGCGGCGACCTTGTCAGCTGGCCGACAAGGTCTGAGCAAACCTAGAGTGCGTTGAGAGAACTGGCGGAGAAGCGGAAACCCGCGTCACATAGGGTGACGAAAACAACCGCCCAGTTCGATCTCTGGCTCCAGAATCCCGTCATCACCGGATGAACACCGACAAGGCCAAGGTCAGCATCTGACGAATGCGGCCGGGGTCTTCTCCCGAGGCGCGTTGAGTGATAGCTAGCGCGAACTGTTCGCCGAGGTATTTCGCCCCTTCCGCAACAGGCAGTCCGCTGGGCCAGTCTCCTGCTTCCCGGCGGGCCTGGAGGAAGGCGGCATATGCGCTCTGACCAACGGCGTCGAACTCGTCCACCCGCGACCGTGTTTGCGGCCCCAGCCGGTGCTTGCCTGCCCGCATCTTATAGAAGAGGCACCCCGTCTCCATACGCGGGTCAGTGCTGGCGAAGTCGATCAGCGCGTCGAGCGTCTCCTGCAACCCTTTCCCGCCTTGCAGGATCGCGAACACGTCCGACAGGACCGCTCCGGCATAGCTATCGAGTGCGGACCGCATAAGCCCATCCTCACTGCCGAACTCACGATAGACCGACGGCTTGGAAACGCCTGCCAGCTGGCAGATCTCATTGAGCGACACATCGGCGGGGTCGCCGTGCCAATAGGCGGTCATGGCGACATCAAGCACCTTCTCGGCGCTCATCGTCCTCGGCCGTCCACGCAAAGGTCTCGGATCAGGGTTATCCATATTTTATACCACTTGGTATTTTATATCTTGACTTGGGTGTTCCCTTTTTTGTACCAGTCGGTATCGCATCAGGCAAGAAGGGCACCGCACAATGAAGGACGCCGCCAAAACAGTCGTCATCACCGGAGCGAGCAGCGGATTTGGCGAGGGGGCCGTGCGCGCCTTCGCCGACCGGGGCTATCGCGTCTGGGGCACCATGCGCGACACCACGGGGCGCAAAGCGGGCAAGAAGTTAGCTCTGCAGGCTCACGCACCAAGTGTCTCCATCATCGAGATGGACGTGACCAACGACGCCTCGGTTGCGGACGGCTTCGCCACCATCCTTGCAGAAGGCCGAGTGGACATTCTGATCAACAATGCCGGCATCATGTACATCGGCCTGACCGAAGCCTTTAGCATCGCGCAGGCTCGCGAGCAGATGGAGACCAACTATTTCGGGGCCGTGCGCGCCATGCAGGCGGTGCTGCCATCGATGCGTGCGGCAGGCTCAGGGCTCATCATCAACACCTCGTCGCTGGTCGGGCGGATCTCACCGCCCTTCTTCGGCAGCTATACGGCCACCAAACACGCGTTGGAGGGCTATTCCCAAGCCCTGCGCTACGAAGTCTCACCCTTTGGCGTCGATATCGCGATTGTCGAGCCCGGTCCGTTCGGCACCGGTCTGCTGGGAGCAGGCAAGCCCCCGGCACGGGACGGAGTGGCGGCCAGTTACGGCGATCTCGCCGGCGTTCCCGCCGCGATGGGTGCGCATTTCGCCGAGCTTCTGACCAGCGACGGTGCCCCTGACCCACGATGGGTGGTGGATGCCTATGTCAAGCTGGCCGACATGCCGCAAGGCAAACGCCCGACCCGGACGGTTGTCGGAATGACGTGGGGCGTCGACCAGATCAACGCGCAAACCCAATCCCTGCAGGACGCCGTGCTCAAGGAAATGCAACTCGACACCGTCCTCGGTGGTGTCGACGCCTGATCAAGACAAGGACGGGCCACTGTCCCGGACACCCGTCAACCAACCCTGGAAGGACCATGATCATGAAAACGACCCCGCCCGCCGCAACCGCCGCTACCCTGCTTTTGACCACGGCTCATGCCCAAGATGCCGCGTCCATCAAGCCCATCGTCGGCGCCTTCCTGGGGGCTGTCATGCAAGGCGATGTCGAGAAGATGCGCGAGTTGGCCAATGCCGATTATATTCAGCACAACCCCTTTGTCCCGACCGGGCTTGAGCCCTTTATTGGGCTTCTGCCAGTGCTGAAGAAAGCCGGAACCACGCCCGAGAACGTCCGGATGTTCGAGGACGGCAACTATGTCTTCATGCACAACATCTGGCACAATGCCGCCCCGTTCGGTGCACATCAGATGGTGGCATTCGACATCATCCGGGTCGACGAGAATGGAAAGGTTGCCGAGCATTGGGATGCGATGGCTCTGACGGCGACCGAAACGGCCAGCGGCAGATCGCAAACCGATGGCCCAACCGAAGTAACCGATCTGGACAAAACCGCAGCGAACAAGGCTCTCGCGGTATCCTTGATCGAAGATGTCCTGATGGGCAGGAACCCGAGCAAGATCGCCGAATACATCAGCGCGGACAGCTACGCTCAGCACAATCCCGCCATTAAGGACGGGCTGAGCGGGATTATGGAAGCCGTTCAGACGCTCACCGCTCAGAACAACATGTTCAAGTACAAGAAGATCCACAAGGTGCTGGGTGAGGGCAATTTTGTTCTGACGGTCAGCGAGGGTGAGTGGAGCGGCAAAACCCACGCGTTCTATGATCTGTTCCGCGTCGAAAACGGCAAGATGGTCGAGCACTGGGATGTGATCCAGCCGGTCCCGACCGAAGGCCTTGCAAACACAAACGGCATGTTCGGCGGCTTCAGCGTCAACTAGTTGCGACGAGGCCGTCGAGTCGATCCGGCCGTATATCTGAAAAAAACAGGGTCCGGTACACTCTAGTGCTGCCGGATCCACCACGCTGAGATGCATTGCGGCGTTGAAAGTGCCGTTGCGAACCCGTCAGAACTGGATGGAAGCTCAGGCAAGAAGGGGCGAATGTTCTAACGATACACCACCGAGTTTTCGCAAAGCGCAATTGTTCGAAATTTTGACTAAATGGCGGAGGATCGGAAACCGGATGCGAGTCCTCTGCTCCGGTTTCAGTGTGATCCATCGAACTCATGCGCGAGATCGAAGCCGGATGCACGCCGGCCGCGCTGTTCCATTATTGCAGGATAGTTTGCGACGACCCATTGTTCAATGGTGCGTGCCAGATCGCTCAGAGACCGTCCCAGATCGGTCAGCCGGTACTCAACGCGCGGCGGAACCTCGGGATGGCTGATGCGCTCAACGAAGCCATCACGTTCCAGGTCTCGCAGGGTTTGGGTCAGCATCTTTTGTGAGATGCCACCGACTTGCCGCATCAAGGCACCGGTGCGAACCGGCCCCTGCTGGAGACAACACAGGATCAGGATTGCCCATTTGCCGCCGATCAGGTCCAGCATGTCGCGCGACGGGCAGTTCATGTTGTAGGGGTTGGCGGGAAGGAACATCATTTATTACCAAAAGGTGCGTACTTGTTCTTTCGATGTTTTTAGATCAAATCGGCCGTGGCAGCAAGCCAATACCTACAGGAGATCACCATGTCCAACCCAAGCCGTGTATACCTCTATGCCGAATTCCAGAACTCCGCCCCCTTCACCGAAGCGGTATGGAAGGAAGCTAACCCGATGATGCACACCGTCCCCGGCCTGATCAGTAAGACCTGGCTCAGTGGCGTCGGCACGCACTCTGTCGGCGGCTTTTATGCGTTCGACAGCCTTGCAAACGCCCACGCCTATGCAAATGGCATGCTGACCGATTTCGCCAAAGGCGCTGGGGCCAGCCTGACCGTCAAGCTCTTTGACGGCGATGTGGTTGCCGAGGCAAGCAAGGGAATGAACTCGCCATTCTACGCTGGCTAGTTCATTGTCTAGACTAAGCGAGAACGGGAGGACTACTATGAAGGGCCAATCGGACATCAGCCGTTTCCCAGTCCCGGAGCTTTCCGAAATGCCGGACGACATCCGCACCCGGATCGTCGCGGTTCAGGAGAAGTCCGGCTTCGTGCCCAACGTGTTCCTTGTTCTCGCTCATCGGCCGGACGAATTCCGGGCCTTCTTCGCCTATCACGACGCCCTGATGGACAAGCCGGGGAACTTGACCAAGGCCGAGCGCGAGATGATCGTTGTCGCAACCAGCAATCTCAATCAGTGCCAGTATTGCGTTGTGGCGCATGGAGCGATCCTGCGCATTCGGGCGAAGAACCCCCTGATCGCCGACCAGGTCGCGGTGAACTATCGCAAGGCCGACATTTCCGATCGTCAGAAAGCGATGATCGAATTCGGTATCAAGGTTTCAACGGAAGCCTACAAGGTTGGGGAAGAAGATATCGAAACCCTCAAGGCACATGGATTCGACGAGGAAGACGCCTGGGATATCGCTGCCATTGCAGCCTTCTTTGGCCTTTCCAATCGCTTGGCCAACGTTACCAACATGCGCCCGAACTCGGAATTCTATGCACTTGGCAGGAAAAGGTGAGGCGCGATGTTGGCCTTCGGCATTTGCTTTCGAACACGCCACAGTGAACAACGCAGAAATGGAGGCAATCTCTGCAATTCGGACGCGACCATTAATGCGGCGTCGGCGAACTGACCTAATCCCTGCGCAAGATATCGTAGTTGTTCGAAATTTTGACTAAATGGCGGAGAGGGGGGGATTCGAACCCCCGATACCCTTGCGAGTATGCCGCATTTCGAGTGCGGTGCGTTCAACCACTCTGCCACCTCTCCGGCCGTATCGATCGAGCGATCGAACGAGTGGTGGCGGGGTGATACAGAAATGTCGTGGACCGCGCAAGCGGGTTTCGTGGGCGGTTTGCGCCGCGCTTGAAGAACGCGCGCGACCTGCGTGCGGCTGCGACGGTCAATCGGGGCAAATTCGCGCAGGGCGAATTGGGCAGGGCATATGGTGCCGCGCCCCGCGCCCGCCCAATCCCCGCCCTTTACCGCGCCACCGCTTGGCGCACCGCGTCGGGGACAACGAGCTTGCCGGGATTGAGCAGAAAGAACGGGTCGGCGATGCGCTTGAAGTCGGCCTGGGGGGCGTCCACCCGCTTCCAGCCGGCATGGTCGAGTCGGTAGGTGTGCGGATCGGACACGGCCACCTCGCCCGCGTCGAGCGCCGCCATGATCTGGCGCAACCGCGCCTCGGTGGTGTAGCGCACGATCGGCAAGGACGAGCACGTCACCCGACCAAACCGGCGCTGGAACTCCAGATGGAGCCAGATTTCATCGGAGAACGTCGTCTCCACCCAGCGCACCTTGTCGAGATTGGTGCCCGGTTGGAACCGCAGTTGAAGGTAGGTGATCGAGGGGTCGACCTTGAGCGCGTGCAGCGTGGTGTGGTTCCAGCTATATTCGTAGATCGGCGCAATCGCCCCTTCCCCCTCAAACGCCGCGCGACGGGCGTCGTCCGCGCCGCGCCGCCATGTCACCGTGCCGCCATGGGCCGCGACGATCGTTTCCATCGCCTCGCGCTGCGGCTCCGACACCATCACCAGCGCCATCGCGTGACCGGCCGGCACGAACGGCGAAAGCCGGCGCAACAGCGGCGGGATGCGCGGGTCATGGATCGACACGAGCTTCTTGGCGATGCCGTCGGCCTCGGTAAAGGCCTGCCCGAAGCGGGCGGCGGTGGTGAGATCCTCAAACGTCGCGATCGCCTCCGCCCACGGCAAGGCGGGCGCGAGAGGCACGGTGATCTCCGTCACAATGCCGTTGCAGCCATAGGCATGCATCACCTTCAAGACGTCCGGCCCCGTGAGCTCCAACAACCGCGGCTCGGGCTCCACCGTCAACACCTCAACGGCGATCACCGCCCCGGGATCGGAAATCTGCCCATAGGTGCACGACCCCGCGCCTGCCGCGCCGCCGCACACGAATCCGCCCAGCGTCGCTTGCTTGCGCGTGGAGGGGTGAAAGCGCAGCTCCTGGCCACTCGCCATCAAGGCGCGGTCGATCTCCAAGAGCCGCGCGCCCGCCTCAAACCGGCCCACGCCGGGGGCCACCGACACCACCCGATCAAGCCGCGACAGGTCAATGACCACGCCGCCTTCCAGCGGCACCGCTTGGCCATAATTGCCCGTGCCGCCGCCGCGCGCCGTGATCGGCACCCGCGCTCGCGCCGCCGCGGCCACCACGGTGATGAGTTCGTCCTTGGTCCTCGGACTGACCACCAGATCGGCGCGCTTGTCATCCAATAACGGCTTGAGGATGGGAGAGAACCAGAAGAAGTCTCGGCTCATCAGGCGCAGCGTGCCGGCGTCATCGGCGACCGGGATCGATCCCAGCGCGCCGCGAAACGCGGCCAGCGCCGCTCCATGGGTTCCATCGGCCAATGCGCGTCCTCCGTGACACCTCGTCGCGCCCGCGGCGCTGACCCAAAACCGCCATGATCCTTGGTCCAAACGGCGCGATCGCTGAGCTTGAGTGATCGCGCGGTCGACCACGTGGTCATCCTGACGCTGATTTGACCCCCGTCAATGCCTTATCGTTGAGCACGGTGCATTGCGGGTCGGCGGACATGATCGCATAGTGCGGCCAAAGGGTCGATGCGGCGAAGCCATCGGCGTAGGCTGGTGCGAGCGCACAAGCGCAAACCGACGGGCGCAAACCGACGGGCGCAAATAGACGGGCGCGGACAAGCCAGCGCCGCGTGAAGGGAGTGAACGAGCGTACCATGGCCATCCTCGACTATGCCAACCCCACACGCTTCGTGGCGCTCACGAATAAGATCCTGCCCGTGCTGATCGCGCTCACGGTCGGCCTGTTCGCGTGGGGTCTTTACAAGGCGTTCTTCGTCGCGCCGGAGGATTATCAGCAAGGCGACACGGTCCGCATCATGTTCATCCACGTACCAACCGCGTGGCTGGCCATGTTTTGCTGGACGATGATGTCGGCCTCGGCTCTGGGCACCTTGGTGTGGAAGCATCCGCTCGCCGATGTGTCCGCCCGCGCGGCCGCGCCCATTGGCGCCGCTTTCACCTTCCTGTGTCTGGTGACCGGCGCCTTGTGGGGCAAGCCGATGTGGGGCACTTGGTGGGTGTGGGATGCCCGGCTCACCTCCGTGCTGGTGCTGTTCGTGATGTATCTGGGCGTCATCGCTTTGTGGCGCACCATCGAAGACCCCATCCGGGCCGGCAAGGCCACCGCCATTCTCACTCTCGTCGGCTTCGTCAACATCCCCATCATCAAGTTCTCGGTCGATTGGTGGAACACGCTGCATCAGCCGGCCGCCGTGTTCCGGCTCGATGGCCCGACCATCCATCCGTCGATCCTGATCCCACTTATGGTGATGGCACTCGCCTTCACCGGCCTGTTCCTGGTCATTCACCTGATCGCCATGAAGAACGAAATCCTGCGTCGTCGCATCCGCTCGCTGCGCATGATCGCCGCCGCCCGCTCGGAGGCCGCGACCGTGACATCCACGTCCGACTGGAAAGCCGCGCCGGCGGCGGGAGCTGAGTGATGGCAAGCTTCCTGGGTCTTGAGGCGCACGCCGGGTTCATCCTGGCCTGTTATGGCATCACCTTCGTGGTGGTGGCCTTGTTGATCGCGTGGGTGCTGATTGATCAGCGCGCGCTCAATCGCACCTTGAAGGAGCTGGAAGCCGCCGGTGCCCGGCGTCGGTCGGAGCGCCGTCCGGCTTCCGGGGGCGGCGCCTGATGAGCGACGCGCTTCCCGAACCGGTCCGTCGCGGCCCCAATCTATGGGTGATTGCACCGCTCGTGGCATTCATGATGCTGGCGGGCCTGTTTTTGTATCAGCTGCTCAGCGGCGGCCAGGGCAGCATGATCCCCTCCGCCTTGATCGGCAAACCCGCGCCCGCCTTCGAGCTGCCCCCGCTTGAGGGTGTCGGCTTGCCGGGCCTGAAGACCGCCGACCTGACCGCCGGCAGCGTGACGGTGGTTAATGTGTGGGCATCCTGGTGCGTGCCGTGTCGCCAAGAGCACCCCTTGCTCGAAGAGGTCGCCAAGGACAGCCGCATCCGCCTCGTCGGCATCAATTACAAGGACGAGCCGGAGAACGCCCGCCGCTTCCTGGGATCGCTCGGCAATCCGTTTAAGGCGATCGGCGTGGATACCCGTGGCCGCTCGGCGATTGACTGGGGGGTCTATGGCGTACCCGAAACCTTCGTGATCGCGGGCGACGGGACGATTGCCTATAAGCACATCGGTCCGATCACGCCGCAGAGCCTGGAAACCGTGCTCAAGCCGGAAATCGAGAAGGCGCTCGCCCGCAAGTAACCTCTCAGCGATCGACCGGTTGAACTTTTTTGGACCTTGCCGCGACCCATTGCTGAAGCCGCTGACAAAACACGGCCTCGCCCGCCCATGAGGCATGCGAGCCGGTCAAACGGCTTCGTTCGGTCACCCGGCGGGTCAACCCCAGCCAGCCCCCACCCGACCCGCCGGGCTGACCGCGACGCTCTCGCGCGTGAGCGAGATGGCACCAGGCGCACCCGTGTGCGTTGAACAGGGTGAGGCTCCGTTCACCAGTTCGTTCAAAAGACGGCGAATTCCCGATGACAGCGATGTGATTTCGCGCCTCTGGTACCAATTCGGCCATCTTTGTTACCCTAAGGTCATCTCACACGACGGCGGGAGGGCCCTCAGCGCCCCCCGTCAAGGCCGGCAGTGACCGGCCACCGTCGTGTCACCGCCGGCAATGTCCGGCACCTGGGATCGGCGCCCATCGCGCCATGGCTTCAAACCGAGGTAAGGACGATGTCCGTCCTCTCAACCACTGGCGTTCGCCGCCGTCGCCTAGCCTGGATCGCCGGACTGGCCGTCGCCGTCCTGGGCGTGGGCCTTGCCGCCCATGCGGGTCTGCGCGCGTCGACAAAGCCGACCCAGACGATGCCCAGCGCCAGCTTCGAGCTCTCGCCGGACGCCTTCGCCGGCGTGACTGCACGCACCGTGGTCACCCGCGGCGCCGATGGCGTGGTGCGCGAGCGGCTCTCCCACGGCTTGCCGCTGGATGCGAGCGCCGACTTCACCGTTATTCTTCAGCGCGGCGGTCGTCCGGTGGCCGATGTTCCCGCCACGCGCGCGGGCCTCACCGTGCTGGGCCCCATTGCCGATCTGCCGGTCACCATCACGGGCGCGACGCGCACCGCCGCCGCGCGCCTCGGCCCTGTCAAGCTGGTGCCGCTGTCGGTGGGCACCGAGGCCGGCCGCAAGTCGTGCCTGGGCTTTGTCGCACCCTTGCCCAACGCGCCATCGAGCAGCCTGAGCGGTTGGATGTGCGCGGCGCTCGGCACCGCCGCGACCGACGCCATGGTCATACACCTCATCGACCACCTGCGACCGCGCGCCGATGCCGACATGGCCGCCACAGCCGTGCATCCGTTCAGCTGATGGCGACCGCGCTTCGCCGTCTTCTCATGGTGGGTTGGGTCGCCGTCGCGGGGGCCACGCCCACCCACGCGCTTGATGATCGCCACCCGCTGAACGGCGCGGAGGTGCAGTCAACCTTCGACGGCAAGACGATCGAGGGCTTCTATCCCAGCGGCGTGACGTTTCTGGATGCCTATGGCCCCAACGGCCGGGTCGACTATCAGGAGCCCGGCAAGGCCGTTTCAGGCGCTTGGGATGTCCGCGGCGATGCCTTGTGCACGTTTTACACCGATGGCTCGGGCGGCTGTTTCTTCGTGGTGCGCACCAGCCCCAATTGCTTTGAGTTTTACGCCGCGCTTGACCACGACGCGCCGCGTCGCGAGCGCTCGGATCTCGATTGGACCGCCCGCGCGTGGCTGACCGATCGTCCCAGCACGTGCCAAGGCATGCCCAGCGTGTGAAGCCCCAGACTTCGGGGCCGAGGCACGGTCACTTGAACAAGACGAGACTGAGCGCCAGGGCCGCCATGCCGGTGACGATGCCATAAACCGTCTCATGGCCATGGGCATAGCGCCGCGCGGCTGGCAGCAGCTCATCGAGCGCCAGAAACACCATCGCCCCGGCAATCACGCCAAACACCGCGCCGAACACCGCATCCGACAAGAACGGCGCCAGCACGAGATAGCCAAGCAGCGCACCGAGCGGCTCCGCCAAACC
>CALSBD010000021.1:0-13795 GCA_943373055.1 Rhizobium sp. Q54 | reverse complement strand
CTGATCACCTGATCCCCACCGGCGCGGCCTTCCGGTCGCGCCGGCCTTCATGAATCTTACGGGGGGCAGGCCGTGCTGCGCTTGATCGCGACGCGCGCTCTTATGGGCGTGGCGACCCTTTTTGCCGTTTCGGTGCTCATTTTCGTGTGCACCCAGATCCTGCCCGGCGATGTCGCATCGGCGGTGTTGGGCAATCAGGCAACGCCGGAGGCGCTCGCCGTCTTCCGCAAGGAGCTGGGCCTTGATCGCCCGGCCTATGTGCGCTTTTTCGAGTGGTTGTTCGGCGTGTTCCAAGGCGACTTCGGTGTCGCCATGACGAACAAGCGCCCAATCCTCGACGAGCTGTTGCCGCGCTTTTACAACACCATGTTCTTGGCGGGCTATTCGGCGCTGATCGCCGTGCCGCTGTCGGTGGGTCTTGGCATCATTGCCGCCATTCGCGAAGGCCGCCCGGTCGACCGCATTTCCAACGTCGTGACCTTGATGACGATCTCGGTGCCGGAGTTCTTCATCGGCTACCTGCTCATCATCGTGTTCGCCGTGCAGCTGGGCTGGTTCCCCTCGCTTGCCACCGTGTTCCAAGGCATGAGCGTTGCCGAGCGGCTCTATGTGACGACGTTGCCCGCGCTGACGCTCACGCTCCTCGTGGCCGCCCACATGCTGCGCATGACCCGCACGTCGGTGCTCTCCATCATGTCGAGCCCCTACATCGAAATGGCCTTCCTGAAGGGCCTGCCGCGCGGCCGCGTGGTCGCGCGCCACGCCCTGCCCAATGCCGCCGCGCCGATCATCACCGTCATCGCGCTCAACCTTGCCTACCTCGTGGTCGGCGTCGTCGTCGTGGAAGCGGTGTTCGTTTATCCCGGCGTCGGCCAATACATGGTCGATGCGGTCGCCAAGCGCGACGTGCCGGTCATTCAGGCCTGTGGCCTTGTCTTCGCCGCGGTGTTTGTCGGGCTCAATACGATTGCCGACATCGCCGCAATCCTCGTCAACCCACGGCTTCGCCACAAGCGCTGAGGGGCGGCGATGAAACTGTTCGGCCACAAGCTCACCATTTCCGCCGCGATCGGCCTCGCAATCATCGCGGTCAATTTATTCGTCGCGATCTTCGGCCCCTGGATCGCGCCCTATGCCGAAAGCCAGTCGATCGGTGGCGCGTGGGACGCGCCGTCGGACGCGATGCTGCTCGGCGCCGATCAGATCGGTCGCGACATGCTCACCCGCCTCATTTATGGCGCGCGCATGACGATCGGCGTCGCCTTGGTGACGACGGTGGTGTCGTTCGCGATCGGCATTACGCTTGGCTTCCTGGCTGCGGTGCTGGGCGGGTGGGTCGACATGCTGTTGTCGCGGCTCGTTGACGTGATCCTATCGATCCCGCTCCTGATCTTCGCGCTCATCATTCTAGGCGTGTTCGGCTCGTCGATCCCGGTACTCATTCTCACCATCGCGTTCTTGGACTCCACTCGCGTGTTCCGTCTGGCGCGCGCGCTCGGCATGAACTTGACAGTGCTTGAGTATGTCGAGGCGGCGCGTCTGCGTGGCGAGGGCACGTGGTGGATCATGCGCCGCGAAATCCTGCCCAATGCGTCCGCGCCGCTGTTCTCCGAGTTCGGCCTGCGGTTCTGCTTCAACTTCCTGTTCGTCGCCGCCCTCTCCTTCCTGGGTCTGGGCATTCAGCCGCCTTATGCAGACTGGGGCGGCATGGTGCGCGAGAACGCGGCCGCGATTAACTTTGGCCTGCTCGCGCCGATCTGGCCGGCGCTCGCCATCTCCATCCTCACTGTCGGCGTGAACCTCGTCGTCGACTGGCTCCTCTCCATCGAAGCGCGCCCGTCCGGCGCCCAAGCGGAAATGTGAGGCGCGCGATGACGACCACGGACCACATCCTCGACATCAAGTCCCTGGTGATCCGCTCGATCACTGGCAACACCATCGTCGACCATGTCGACGTCAAGCTGGTGCCCGGCGAAGTGCTGGGCCTGATTGGCGAATCCGGTGCCGGCAAATCGACGATCGGCCTTGCCGCCATGTCCTACGCCCGCGCGGGCTGCCACATCGCCGACGGCGCGGTGAAAATCGGCGGCACCGACATTCGTCTCTTGGACGCCACCGGCCGGCGTGAAATGCGCGGTCGGCGCATCGCCTATATCGCCCAGTCCGCTGCGGCCGCCTTCAACCCGGCCCACACCATCATGGATCAGGTGTGCGAGGGGCCCGTTGAGCACGGCTTGATGTCGCGAAAGGAGGCCGAGGTCTGGGCGCGCGATCTGTTCCGCTCGCTAGACTTGCCCCAGCCCGATACCTTCGGCGATCGCTATCCCCACCAAGCCTCGGGTGGCCAGTTGCAGCGCGCCATGGCCGCGATGGCGATGTCGTGCCGGCCCGATATCCTCGTCCTCGATGAGCCGACCACCGCGCTTGATGTGACGACGCAGATCGAAGTGCTCATCCTGTTGAAGCGCCTCATCCGCGAGTTCAACACCGCCGCCCTTTACATCACCCACGATCTCGCCGTCGTCGCCCAGGTCGCCGACCGCATCAAGGTGTTGCGCCACGGCAAGGAGATTGAGGAAGGCGAGACGAACCAGATCCTGCATAACGCTCGCCAGGATTATACCCGCCGGCTGGTCGCCGTGCGCGGTGCCGCCGCCTCGGAGCGCGCCAGCCGCGAGACCGTGCACCCCGAGACCGTGCTCAAGGTGGAAAATGTCCATGCCGCCTACGGCCCGGTGAAGGTCGTCAACAACGTCTCGCTCGACGTGAAGCGCGGCGAGACGGTCGCCGTGGTGGGCGAATCCGGCTCGGGCAAGTCCACGCTCGCGCGCGTCATCACCGGACTTTTGCCGCCGAGCCAGGGCACCATTCAGTATAAAGGCGCCGCTCTTCCGCCCGCCCTCTCCCAGCGCACCAAGGATATGAAACGGACGATCCAGCTCGTCTATCAAATCCCCGACGTCGCGCTCAATCCACGCCAGTCGCTGCGCGAGATCATTGGTCGGCCGGTTGAGTTCTATTTCAACAAGAGCGGCGCCGATGTAAATGAGCGGGTCAAACAGCTCCTTGAGCTCGTGGAACTCCCCGCAGACTTCGCCAGCCGTCGGCCGACCCAGTTGTCGGGTGGCCAAAAGCAGCGCGTCTGCATCGCCCGCGCGCTCGCCGCCGATCCCGATGTGATCATCCTGGATGAGCCCACCTCGGCGCTTGACCCGCTGGTGGCGGAGGAAATCCTCAAGCTCCTGAAACGCCTGCAGGCGGAGCTGGGACTCGCCTACGTCCTCATCACCCACGACCTCGACGTCGTGCACCGCATCGCCCACCGCACGGCGGTGATGCTCAAGGGCGAGTTCGTCGCCTTTGACGACACCAACATCATCTTCGAAGGGCCCTATCACCCCTACACCGAGAAGCTGATCACCGCGGTGCCCGAGATGCGGGTCGACTGGTTGGAGAGCGTGCTGGCGAAGCGCAAAGCGAGCTGAGCCGCCCGTCCCATGATCCGTAATTGACCGCCCGGAGACTTGCCGTGGCTGACATTGAGACCATCGAGCACCTGATGATCCCCCTGCCCGATGGCACGCGGCTCGCCGCGCGGCTGTGGCGGCCGGTCGACGCTGAGACCGCGCCCGTACCGGCCATTCTCGAATACATCCCTTATCGCAAGCGCGACGGCACCCGCACGCGCGACGAGCCCATGCACGCCTATGTCGCCGCTGCCGGCTATGCGGTCATCCGGGTCGACATGCGCGGCTCGGGCGAGAGCGATGGGCTAATGGATGACGAGTATTTGCCCACAGAGCTCAACGACGCTGGCGAGGTGATTGCCTGGCTTGCCCGCCAGCCCTGGTGCTCGGGCGCGGTCGGCATGATGGGTAAGTCGTGGGGCGGGTTTAACTGCCTGCAAGTGGCCGCCCTGCGCCCGCCGGCGCTCAAAGCGGTGTTGACCGTCTGCTCCACCGACGACCGCTACACCGACGATATCCATTGGATGGGGGGCTGCCTTCTCAATGATAATCATTGGTGGGGCGCGATCATGCTCGCCTATCAGTCCCGCCCGCCGACACCGGCGCTGGTGGGCGATGGTTGGCGCGCGCAGTGGCGCGAGCGGCTTGCCCATTTGCCGTTTTTCCCGGCGCTGTGGATGCGTCATCCACGCCGCGATGCCTATTGGCGCCACGGCTCGATCAACGAGGACTTCAGCGCGATCACCGTGCCCGTGTTCGCCGTTGGCGGCTGGGCGGATGCCTATACCAACGCGGTGCCGCGGTTGCTCGCGGGCCTGTCCGTGCCGCGCCTTGGCCTGATTGGGCCGTGGGCGCATCTTTACCCGCAAGACGGCGCGCCCGGCCCCGCTATCGGCTTTCTGCAAGAATCCGTGCGCTGGTGGGATCAGTGGCTCAAGGGCCGCGACACCGGCATCCTGGCGGAGCCCATGCTGCGCGCCTATGTGGAAGATCCGCAGCGCCCGGTGACCACCCGGGCGACCGCGCCTGGTCGCTGGGTGGGCGAGCCGACATGGCCGCCTGAGGCGCAAGCCACACGCGTCTATCATCTCACCCGCGGACAGCTCACTGACATCGCCGCTGCCGCCGCACCGCCCCTCTCGATCCGCTCGCCGGCCTATTGTGGCTTAGCGGCGGGGGAATGGATGGGCGTTGGCCTTGCCGGGGAAGCGCCCGCCGATCAGCGGCTTGATGACGGCGGCTCGCTCGTGTTCGACAGCGATCCCTTGACCGACAGCTTCGACATCCTTGGCGCGCCGACGTTTGATGTTTGGGTGGCCAGCGACCGCCCGCAGGCCCAGATCGCGGTGCGGCTGAGCGAAGTGTTTCCTGATGGCGCGGCGACGCGGGTGAGCTACGCGGTCCTCAACCTATCCCACCGCGACAGCCATGCCGAGCCGACGCCGCTGACACCGGGCGCGTGGACCAAGGTCAACCTCAAGCTCAACGACTGTGGCCATCGCTTCGGCGCGGGCAATCGGGTGCGGCTGAGTGTGTCGACGGTGTATTGGCCACTCATTTGGCCCGAACCCGATGCCGCCACGCTCACCTTGGATGTCGCGCGCTGCCAGCTCGCCCTTCCCGTCCGAACCCCACGCGCCGAGGACGCCGCAGTCACATTCGCCCCGCTCGCCATGGCCGCGTTGACGCCGCGCACGGTGGTGACGCAAAGCCATTTGGAACGCTGGCATCACCTTGATCTTCTCACCGACACGGCGACCTACACGACCGTGGGCGAAGGCGGCGTGTTCGGCGAGGGCGTGATCCGGTTTGACGAGATCGACACGACGGTCGGCCATTCCTTGAAGCGCACGCTCACCATCAAGGGCTCTGATCCCAACACGGCAGTTTCGCGGATCGAACAGTCAATCGATCTGTCCGGTGCCGGCTTCGCGGTGCGCATTGAAACGCTGACGCACATGACGTCGACGCCGACGACCTATCACATCACCGGTTCGGTGCGCACGTTCGACGGCGGGGATCTGTTCATGGAGCGCCTCTACGACGAGACAATCCCTCGCGACCTGTGACGAGCGCCAACGAAGGTCAGCTGACGACCTCCACGGTCGCATCAAGCCCGCCAAGCTTAGCGAGCTGCTTGAGCCGGCGCTGCACGCGATCGCCATCAAGCGCGGCCAGATCACGCGGCAACGACAAAACGATCCGCCCGCCCCGATTGACGACCGGGATGCGGCCAATGATGCCCGGCATGGCGGCCGACAGGATGTAGGCGACGCGGAACGCCGCACCGAGCAGCTTGGCGCGGTCCTTGAGCCGGGTCGACGCCAGCCGGCTGATGCCGGGGCCAAGCGCGTCTTCGATCAGGCCGACATGGCGATAATAGTTCGCTAGCGCCAAATACGCCCGCCCGGGATGGTCGACCCCGACAAACGACGCGTTCGAGATAATATTGAGGCTCTGCTCGCCGCGATAATCGGGGTGCGCGCGCCAGCCAATGTCGGCCAGGTGACACGCCGCTTCGCGCAGACGGGCCTCGTTGTCGGTCTCATCCACATTGAGCGCCTGGAACACCTGCGCCGTCCACGGCACCAGTTCGCGGCCATGGGCGGGTGATCGAGCGCGCAGCGTATTGAGCTCGGCGGCGGCTGCGATCAACGGATCCTCGGCGCGCTCTTGCGGCGACAACAGATCGTAGAGATGCCCCTCGCGCACGCCCAGGGCCGAAAGGACCACCCGCTTCGGCCGGCCGATCCGCAGGATTTGCTCCAACACCGCCGCGCCAAACGGCAGCAACGCCCGCCGCGCCTTTGAGACGACCTCAATGCGCGGCAAGGTCTCCAGATCGCCGCGCGCGACCGTGCGGCAGAAGTCGATCGCGTCGCCCGCCGTGATCTCATACTGGTGCATCACGTGAAGCGGATAGTTGGTCTGGAACATGTGAAGCCGCGCCAGCGACCGCCACGTGCCCCCCACCGCATAAAAATCGCGCCCCTCGACCGTGCGCAGAACGTCGGAGGTCTCCAAGAGGTCCTGCGCGATCTTTTCCGCCCGCTTGATGTTGCCCTCGGCCGCCTCCGACAGGCGCAAACCGCCCAGCGGATAGGTCTTGCCCTCGCCGATGGTTTCACCGCGGATATCCACAAGCTCCAAGCTGCCGCCGCCCAGGTCGCCGGCCACGCCATCCGGCCGGTAGAAGCCGGAGATGATGCCATAGGCCGATAATAGCGCCTCTTCGTGGCCCGATAACAGCCGCACGGGCACGCCCGTCAGCCGCTCCACGTCCGCCAGAAAGCTCGGCCCGTTCTTCGCATCGCGCGCGGCGGCGGTGGCCAGAACATAGGTCTCGGTGGTGCCCGATTGCGCGATCAGCTGACGAAACCGGGTGAGCGCGGCGAGCGCTTCGCGCACCGACCCTTCATTGAGCTTGCCCGACGTCCCTACGCCCTTGCCAAGCCCCGCGAGCACCTTCTCGTTGAAGAGCATTGTGGGCGAGCGCGACAGCCGCTCTTAGATGACGAGACGCACAGAGTTGGAGCCGATGTCGATGACCGCGATTGGCCCTCGACCGCTCAGGCGGCCCTGCGAGGGCTCGCCCCCCCGATCGCGGGTGTCTCCAGATGCATCAGCCACGGGTCTTGCGCTCCGAGAGGGCTTTGGGCGAATCGGTCTTGATCGACTTGCCACGGCCCGACAACGACGGATTGGTCATGAAATACTTGTGGGCGTTGAAGGGCTCCTCGCCCTTCGCCAGCACGATGCGCTCATGGGTGCCATCGGCCAGGAGGCGCCAGCTTTGCTGGTTGTCGCGGATGTTGGCAACCATGATTTGGTCCAAGATCTGTTCATGCACCGTTGGGTTGATCACGGGGATCAAGGCCTCCACCCGCCGGTCGAGATTGCGCGGCATCATGTCGGCGGAGCCGATATAGACGAGCGCCTGCTGGCTTGGAAGCCCATGGCCGTTGCCAAAACAGAACACACGGCTGTGCTCCAGGAAGCGGCCCACCATCGATTTTACCTCGATGTTGTCCGACAGCCCCGGCACGCCGGGCCGCAAACAGCAGATGCCGCGCACGATGATCGTCACCTTCACGCCCGCGCGCCCGGCCGCGTAGAGCGCGTCGATAATCTTGGGGCAGACGAGCGAGTTCATCTTCATCCAGATCTGCGCCGGCCGTCCCGCCTTGGCGTGCGCGATCTCACCCTCGATGTGCTCCACGATGCGGGCCCGCAAGGTGAGCGGCGAGACCGCCAAGCGCTCAAGCTCAGCGGGTTGGGCATAGCCGGTGATGAAGTTGAAGATGCGCGCCACATCCCGGCCAATCACCGGGTCGGCGGTGAAGTAGGAGAGGTCGGTGTACACCTTCGCCGTCACCGGGTGATAATTGCCCGTGCCGAGGTGGCAGTAGGTGGCGAGCTGCCCACCCTCACGGCGCACCACCAGTGACAACTTGGCGTGGGTCTTCAGTTCCACGAAGCCGAACACCACCTGCGCGCCGGCGCGCTCCAGGTCACGCGCCCAGCGGATGTTGGCCTCCTCGTCGAAGCGTGCTTTCAATTCAACGAGGGCGGTCACCGACTTGCCGGCTTCCGCCGCTTCAGCGAGCGCCTTGACGATCGGGCTGTCCTTAGAGGTGCGATAAAGCGTCTGCTTGATGGCGACCACGTCAGGGTCCCGCGCCGCCTGATTGAGGAATTGCACCACCACGTCGAAGGATTCATAGGGGTGATGCACCACCAGGTCCTTCGCCTTGATGGCGGCAAAGCAGTCGCCGCCAAACTCGCGAATGCGCTCGGGATAGCGCGGCGCGTAGGGCTTGAACTTCAGATCTGGCCGGTCCACGCCAACGAGCTGCGACAGCTCGGTCATGGCAAGCAGACCCTCGAACGAGAACACGCCATCGGGCGGGCAGCTCAGCGATTCGGCGACAAAGGTCTTCAGCCGTTCGGGCGTGGAGGCGTCGATCTCCAACCGGATCACCTCGCCGCGCCGCCGCCGCTTGAGCATCGTCTCAAACACGCGCACGAGATCTTCGGCCTCTTCCTCGATCTCGATGTCACTGTCCCGGATGATGCGGAACGATCCCTTGCCACGCACGTCGTAGCCGGGGAAGAGCCGGTGGATGTAAAGACCAATCACGTTCTCTAGGCTGACGAACCGCTTGGTCGGCGCTTCCGCCGGCAGCTCGATGAAGCGATCAAGTCGCGAGGGCACACGGATGAGCGCCGTCATCTGCCGGCTATCGCCAACCCGCGTGAGCTCGAGCGCCAGCGAGAAGCCAAGATTGGGGATGAAGGGAAACGGATGCGCCGGATCGACCGCCAGCGGTGTCAAGACGGGGAAGATGTGGGAGAGAAAATAGTCATCGAGAAACGTGCGATCCGCCGCCGTCAGCGTCTCCGGTTCGGCGATGACAAGGCCATTGTCACCCAGCTCGGTCTTCAGCACCGCCCACTGACGCTGTTGCTCGTCGGTCAGCCGGATCACCGCCTCCTGGATCCGAATGAGCTGTTCGGCCGGCGACAGGCCGTCATCGGACAGCGCCGTGATGCCCGCCCGCTGCTGTTCGACAAGGCCCGAGACACGCACCATGAAGAACTCGTCGAGATTGTTCGCCGAGATCGACAAAAACCGCAGTCGCTCGAGAAGCGGGTGATGCGGATTGGCTGATTCTTCCAAGACGCGCTGGTTGAACAAGAGCCAAGAGAGCTCCCGGTTGATGAAGCGCTCCGGGCGCTTCAACAGCGACCCATCATCAAGCGCGGGCAACGCGGGGGACAATACGGGCATTTCGTTCATCGACACCATGGCTCCTTGGCCAACGCGCTCTCTTCAAGACCTGCGCCTTGAGGACTGTGAGCGCCTACACGGTTTTCATGACGAAATAACGCACCCTTCAACGTCGCTGCCAACCCCTCTTGAACGAGGAGATAAGGCTGACGCTGCAACTGACGGCTCTTGCCTCGCCCTCAAACGAAAAACGGCCCGCGATTGCGCGCGGGCCGTCATAAGGGGTGGAGCGGCGGATGCGGCCGATAAGCGCGTGATCCCAATAAGCGGAAACCGGTTATTGGGTAAAGATCACGCGTAAACATAAACTTAGAGCGCCGATCTGATGCAATCAGATCGAATAGCGCTCTAGACGGCGGCGTCCTCGTCATCCTCCATCAGCTCTTCACGGCTGACCGTCTTGTCGGTGACCGCCACCTGAGTCAGGAGATAGTCAACGACCTTTTCCTCGTAGATGGGCGCGCGCAACGATGCCAAGGCGGCCTGGTTGTTGCGGTAGAAGTCAAAAACCTGCCGCTCCTGGCCTGGGAACTGGCGCACGCGCTCGATGAGGGCGCGCTGCACCTCTTCATCGGTCACCTGAATCGCGTTCTTGTCGCCAATCTCGGACAGAACGAGGCCCAGGCGCACCCGGCGCTCGGCAATCTTGAGGTAGTCGGCGCGCGCCGCGTCCTCGGTGGTGTTCTCGTCAGCGAACGACTTGTTGTTCTGCGCGAGCTCGGTGGTCACCTGCCGCCAGATCTGGTCGAATTCGCCCTGCACGAGCTTCTCCGGCACGTCGAGCTTGTAGAGCTCGTCGAGCTTGTCGAGGAGCTGCCGCTTGACCTTCTGGCGCGCGGCGGCGGTGAACTGGGCGTTGATCTGGCCAGCGACCACGTCGCGCAGCTTCTCAAGGCTCTCAAGCCCGAGCTTCTTGGCGAACTCGTCATCGACCGCCATCTCGCCCGGCGCCGAAATCGTGTTGACCTTGACGTCGAACACCGCGGCCTTACCGGCCAGATGCTCAGCCTGATAGTCGGCCGGGAACGACACATTCACGGTGACCGCGTCACCCGCCTTGGCGCCGATCAGCTGCTCTTCGAAGCCGGGGATGAACTGGCCCGAGCCGACCACGAGGTCGACGCCCTCGGCCGAGCCACCTTCGAACGCGACATCGTCGATCTTGCCGACGAAGTCGATGTTGACCTTGTCGCCCGACGCGGCGGTCGCGCCCTCGCCCTTGTCTTCAAAGGGACGGGCATTGTCGGCAAGCCGCTTGACCTGCTCGTCGATTTCGTCGGTCGGGGTCTCGACCACGAGGCGCTCCACGGCGATCGACGACAGGTCCTTCGTCTCAATCTCCGGCAACAGCTCGTAGGAGGCCGTGAAGGTCAGATCGGCCTTGCCCTCAACGATCGGCTCAATGGTGTCTTGAGCGATGTCGATGTCGGGGTTGAGCGCGGGGCGTTCCTTGCGCTCGTCGACCACCGTCTTGATCGTCTCGGTGATCACGTCGTTGATGATGTTGGCCATTTCCGAGCGGCCCACGAGCCGCTTGAGGTGGCCGACCGGCACCTTGCCCGGGCGGAACCCGTTGATGCGGACCTTGTCCTTCATCTCGACGAGACGCTGGTCGAGCCGGCTCGACAGGTCGCTCGCGGGAACGACGATCTTGAGCTCGCGCTTGAGCCCCTGGCTAACGAGTTCGGTCACCTGCATGGGATCAAAAGGTCCTGTCTTGGAAGGCCGCGGCCGTCCTCCCGGGTTCGGGGCGAACATTCACCGTCGCGGGACGGGCCGCACCACTCTCTTTCAACGTTCGTCGTCCGTGGCTTGCGCAAGCGCGTCCCCTCGGGGGCGAACCGGTCTGGTGCGGGCGGAGGGACTTGAACCCCCACGGCTCTCGCCAACAGATCCTAAGTCTGTCGTGTCTACCAGTTCCACCACGCCCGCGCGAGACCGCTCGCATGCCGTCGAGATCCGCGAAAACGCGTTCCGCCGACAGCGCGCCTCAATACCACTTCACGCGCGACCCGCAAGTCTAAAAATAGCCGGCGTGACGATCAGCCCGCATTGGGCTGGTCATCGCCGAGCTGGTTGAGCGATACGCCCACGCAGCTGGCGACAATGAAGATGAGGACGAACGCCAGCGGGCTGTCGGGAAAATGCGACAAGGACACCGCCGTGAACGAAACGGCCAGAACGAGCGAGGCAATCGCCAAGGTCTTCATGGAGCTTCCCCAGATCGGCACATAACAAAAGGCCGTGGAGATGCTGTTCCAAGTTCCATGCCGGTTTTATCTGTCCCGAAATGGGACAGGTGGTTCACGTCTTGATCACGCCCGCGCCGCGCCCACGCCCGCACTTGATCGGCCGAGCGCGTCCATCACCTTGACCACGATCGCCTTGGCGTCGAGGCCGGCTTGGGCGTACATCTTCTCGGGGTTGTCGTGATCGATGAACACATCGGGCAGCACCATCGGCCGCACCTTGAGGCCATGATCAAGCAGGCCATCCTCCGCGAGTGCATGCAGCACGAATGACGCGAAGCCGCCGACCGAGCCCTCTTCAATGGTGATGAGCACCTCGTGCTCGCGGGCCAGCCGGCGCACCAGATCCCGGTCCAACGGCTTGGCGAAGCGGGCGTCCGCCACCGTCGTCGACAAGCCGTAGGTCTCCAGCTCATCGGCCGCCTTAAGCGCCTCGCCGAGCCGCGTGCCCAGCGACAAGATCGCTACCTTGGTGCCCTCGCGGATGATGCGGCCCTTGCCGATCTCAAGCACGCTGCCGCGCTCGGGCAAGTCCATGCCGACCCCCTCGCCGCGCGGATAGCGGAACGCCGACGGCCGATCATCAAGCGCCGCGGCGGTCGCCACCATATGCATGAGGTCGGCTTCATCCGCCGCCGCCATGATCACAATGTCCGGCAAGCAGCCCAAATACGCCACGTCGAACGAGCCCGCATGGGTCGGTCCATCGGCGCCCACAAGCCCCGCCCGATCGATCGGGAAGCGCACGGGCAGCTTCTGCAGCACCACGTCGTGGACCACCTGGTCATAGCCGCGCTGCAGGAAGGTGGAGTAAATCGCGCAAAACGGCTTGTAGCCCTCGGTCGCGAGCCCGGCGGCAAAGGTGACCGCGTGCTGCTCGGCGATGCCGACATCAAACGTGCGCTTGGGGTAGACCTGACCGAACAGATCAAGCCCGGTGCCTGAGGGCATCGCGGCGGTGATGGCGACGATCTTGTCGTCGTGACGGGCCTCTTCGATCAAGGCTTTCGCGAACACCGACGTATAGGCCGGCGCGTTCGCCTTGGGCTTGGATTGCTTGCCGGTCACCACATCGAACTTCGACACGCCGTGATACTTGTCGGCGGAAGCCTCCGCGGGGCCATAGCCCTTGCCCTTTTGGGTCACGACATGGATCAGGATCGGCCCTTGCTCACTGTCGCGCACGTTCTTCAACACCGGCAACAGATGATCGAGGTTATGGCCATCGATCGGGCCGACGTAGTAAAATCCGAGCTCTTCGAACAGTGAGCCACCGGTCCAGAACGCGCGACCATATTCTTCCAAACGCCGCGCCTTGTCCTTCAGGAACGGCGGCAACATGGCGGCCAGATGCTTGGCTCGCTCACGCAGACCGCGATAGGTCTTGCCCGAGACGAGCCGCGCCAGGTGACCCGACAGCGCGCCGGTGGGCGGGGCAATCGACATATCGTTGTCGTTCAAGATGACGATCAGGCGCGAATCCATCGCACCCGCGTTGTTCATCGCCTCATAGGCCATGCCCGCGGTCATCGAGCCGTCGCCAATCACGGCGATCACGTTGTTTGAGCCGCCCGACAGATCGCGCGCCACGGCCATGCCCAGCCCGGCGGAAATCGACGTCGATGAGTGGGCCGCACCGAACGGGTCGTACTCGCTCTCCGCGCGCTTCGTGAAGCCTGACAAGCCGCCGCCTTGGCGCAAGGTGCGGATCCGATCCCGCCGACCGGTGAGGATCTTGTGCGGATAGGCCTGGTGGCCGACGTCCCACACGATCCGGTCATCGGGTGTATTGAAGATATAATGCAGCGCAACGGTCAGTTCGACGACGCCGAGCCCGGCGCCCAAATGGCCGCCGGTGACCGAGACGGCCTCGATCATCTCCTGGCGCAGCTCATCGGCCAGCTGGCGCAGGGCGACTTCCGGCAGGGTGCGCAGCTCCGCCGGCGTGGGGCAAATATCCAAAAGCGGCGTGCGGGAGGGCGAGGGCGTCGGCAGCCCCCCGTGGCTGGCCACCACCATGGGGATCGGATCGAGCCGAGACACGGTGACCGGTTGGTCGGCACGCGCCGCGCGCTTGGCATCCTCGTTCATCGAACACCCTCCTCGGGCCTTGCTGCCCGACACATCATTGTCTCAGGAGGTCATGGTGACCTCTTGGCCCCGCGTCATCCGGCCTTGGATCCGCCAAGACCCACCCCAGACGCCGGCTTTGCATCCCCTACGGACCCCACGGTCGGGCGGTTGGCGCCCGCCCCCGCGAAGCCGCGTCGCGGACACTGGCTACGGGT
>CALSBD010000020.1:0-13863 GCA_943373055.1 Rhizobium sp. Q54 | reverse complement strand
GATTATCCGCCCGCCGTTCGATGTGCCCGATACCGGACGCATCGCCATCATCAAAGACCCGTCGGGCGCGGTGTCGGGTTGGATGACGCCCGCGCCCATGTGAGGTCCATTGATGCGCGACCTGGCCCCGCCGGCGGATCACTCCGCCGGCTTCAGCGCCACCTGCGTGCGCGCCGCATAAATCAGGATCGCGGCGCCGAAGATGGTGGCCACCAACGAGCCCGACAGCACGCCCAGACGCACCTGATCCATCAGCGCCCCATCACCGAACGCCAGCGCGCCGATGAACAGGCTCATGGTGAAGCCAATACCGGCAATGAAGCCAACGCCGACCACCTGCAGCCACGACGAACCGCTCGGCAGCTGCGCCAGACCCGACTTCACCGCCGCCCACACGAACAACGTGATGCCGATCGGCTTGCCAACTGCCAGGCCCAGCGCAATGCCCGCCGTGAGCGGCATGGCGAGGTCTTCAAAACCTAAGCCCTTGAGCGACACGCCCGCATTGGCGAACGCGAACACCGGCATGATGAAGAAGATCACCGGCTTCTTGAGCACATCGAACAGGTCATGCAACGGGCTTGCGGTCTTGGTTGCATTTTTCAGCGGGATGAACAGCGCGGTGATCACGCCGGCAAGCGTGGCATTGACGCCCGACTGCAAGATGAACAGCCACAGCAAGCCGCCCAGCACGAGATACGGCCCGATGCGGTCATAACCGCGCGCATTGAGCACCGCCATCGCGCCAATCGACAGCGCGGCGAGGCCCGCGGCCCACAGATGCAGCGTCTCGGTGTAGAAGAACGCAATGATGAGAATAGCGCCGAGGTCATCGATCACGGCGACCGCGAGCAGGAATGCCTTGAGAGCGGGCGGCACACGCGAACCCAACAAACCGATTACGCCTACGGCGAACGCGATGTCGGTCGCCGACGGGATCGCCCAGCCGCGTGCCAAACCCGGCTCGCTCGACACAATCGTGAGAAACACCACGGCCGGCACCGCCATGCCACCCACGGCGGCGAAAAACGGCAACATGGCCCGGCGCCGATCCGACAAGGCGCCCTCGATGAACTCCGCTTTGATTTCGAGCCCGACAAACAAGAAGAACACGGCCATCAAAGCCGTCTTGATCCAGTTCTTCACGCTGTCCGACAAATCAAAGGCACCGATATTGGCGCCCACTTCCATGTTCAAAATTGCCTTGTAGGCATCCGCCATGGCGGAGTTGGCAACGATCAAGGCCGCAATGGTGGCAGCGACGAGGACGAGAGAAGCAATGATATCTTGGTTTTTTGAGGCGGGCGCTGCCATGGTCACGGGTCTCCGATTGGTCGAAGGCGGGTGTGGGGTCCGCGTGGAGTGATGCCGGTGAGCTAGGACACCGTGTCAAATTGGCAAGGTTAAAACGGCACTATTGCCATACAGGAGGGTCACTAATCGGTTAATCGTAGCGTGACCGTGCCAAAACTGTGCAGTGTTCTGCGCAGTTGTTGACCCCGACGCCGTGAACCGCCTAGCTCTCGCGATCCCAAGCCGGGAGGAATCACGGCCGCCCATGTCGCACACCCTGTTGAGCGGACTTGCCGATGAAAATCCCGATCGCGCCGTGCTGGGCGTCGAACGGTCGGCGATGGGCCGCGCGTGGCGGGATCGATTGGGCGCGGTCGAGCGGGCCAAAGCGGCCGCGATCGCGCAGCGGTTTGAGCTGCCTGACATCCTCGCCCGCGTGCTTGCCGGTCGCGGCGTGGAGGTCGACGGCGCGGCGGACTATCTGGAGCCGACACTCAAGCGCCTGATGCCGGACCCCTCGACCCTTGTCGACATGGACCATGCCGCCGAGCGCCTGGCCGACGCCGTGCAGACGGGCGAAACGGTCGCGCTGTTTGGCGACTATGACGTTGATGGCGCCACCTCGGTCGCGCTGGTGGCGCGGGTGCTGCGCGCGCTCGGCCTCAAGCCGCTCATTCACATTCCCGACCGCTTGACGGAGGGCTATGGCCCCAATGACGAGGCGATTGAGCGCCTCGCCGGTGAGGGCGCCCGCCTGCTTGTCACATTGGATTGCGGCACCACAAGCTTCGAGCCACTCGCCCACGCCGCGCGGCTGGGGCTCGATGTGGTGGTCATTGACCACCATCAGGCCAATCCGGAGCTTCCCCACGTGGTCGCCCTCGTCAATCCCAACCGGCAGGATGACCTGTCTGATCTGGGGGCGCTGGCCGCGTGCGGCGTGAGCTTCATGGTGATGGTCGCCCTGTTGCGCACGTTGCGTCGCCGCGGTCACTTCAAGACCCGGCCTGAGCCCGATCTCCTCCCGCTGCTTGATCTCGTTGCACTTGGGACCGTCGCGGACGTTGTCCCCTTGAAGGGACTTAACCGCGCGTTCGTGACCCGAGGCCTCATCATTGCCAAGGCGCGGCGCAATCCGGGCCTCGCCGCGCTCTCCACGGTGGCGCGCCTGTCGGGGCCGCCGTCGGCCTACCATTTGGGTTTTCTCATTGGCCCGCGCATCAATGCCGGCGGCCGCATTGGCAATGCCGCCTTGGGCGCGCGTTGCCTGATCACCGACGAGCCGGCGGAAGCGGAGGCGATCGCCAAGGAACTCGATGGCCTCAATCAGGAGCGCCAGGCACTCGAAGCCCTCATGCTCGAAGAGGCCGACGCTCAAGCCATGCACCAAGGCGGGGAGGCGGCAACCGTGTTGGTGGTCGGCTCGCCCGACTGGCACCCCGGCATTGTCGGTCTGATTGCCGCGCGGCTGAAGGAGCGCTATCGCCGACCCGCGTTCGCGCTCGCGTTGGATGGCGCGACAGCGACCGGATCGGGGCGTTCCATTCCCGGCGTGGACTTGGGCGCCACCGTCCGAGCGTTGGTGGGCGAGGGGGTGTTGGTGAAAGGGGGCGGCCACGCGATGGCAGCCGGCCTCACCGTGCGCTCAGACGCCGTCGATCTCTTGAAAGCGCACCTCACAGAGCGCCTGGCGCCCCAAGTGGCTGCCCATGGTCACGATGACCGGCTGAAACTCGATGGCGTTTTGACCGCCTCGGCCCTCACCGTGGAGTTCGTGCAAAAGCTCGACAAGGCGGGACCCTTCGGCTCAGGCAATCCCGAACCCGTGTTCGCGATCCCCAATCAGCGCGTCGTGGAGGCCGGGATCGTCGGACAAGGGCATGTGCGAGCGACGCTCACCGCCGGCGACGGAACACGGCTCAAAGCGATGGCGTTTCGCGCGGCCGAGACGGAGTTGGGCCGCACATTGCTGCAATCCATGGGCTCGACGGTTCACGTGGCGGGGCTCGTCGGCCTCGATCACTGGCAAGGTGATGCGCGCGTGCAACTCAGACTGATCGATTGCGTGCGCATTCGGTAATTAACCTTGCAAATCACCTACGGCATCCCGCAAAAGCGCGCCTGTTCATCTCATGTCAATCTTGAGAACGGCAATCTTCGGTCCGTTCTCGGGGTCTCACCGGGGCTGAACCTTTTTGCCCGGTGACGACACTCAAGAACACTCGCCTGCGACAACAAGCTAGGGTGGCTTGGTTTCAGGCATTCCTTTGGGGACGGTCCATGTCTTTGGTTGCTGATTCTGTGTCTGTGATTCCCGCTCAGGCCCCGTCGACCGAGGTGGTGCCCGCCGCCGTGCGCATCGCGCGCCGCGACCGCCGCCGCCTGCGTGTGATGTTTGCCCTGATCGCGATCATCGCGGTCGCCGACATCGCGCTTTATCTGTTCTGACGACCGGCCAATCCGGTCGCGGGCTTTAGCCCGCAACCGCTTTCTGATGCTCCACTTAAATCGTGGCGCGGTGCGACCGGTCTCACACCGGCCTCAGCAGCACGTGACGCTTTTTGCCAAGCGACAGCTTGACGACGCCGTCGACAAGATCGCGGTCGGTCAAGGCCGCCTTATCGTCGGTGACGATCTCATCGTTCACACGCAGCGCGCCGCCTTGCACGTTGCGGCGGGCTTCGGAGTTCGAGGCGCACAGCCCCGCCTTGACGAATGCGCTCAACACGCCAAGCCCCGCAAACTCAGCGGAAGCGATCTCAACGCTCGGCAAAGCCGCCGACAGCCGGCCTTCCTCGAAGGTCTGCCGCGCGGTTTCCGCAGCTTGCTCCGCCGCCGCACGGCCATGCATCAGCGCGGTCGCCTCGGTGGCCAGCACCTTCTTGGCGTCGTTGACCTCCGAACCGCCCAGCGCGGCGAGCCGATTGATCTCATCCAACGGCAGCTTGGTGTAGAGCTTGAGGAAGCGCGCGACGTCGGCGTCCTCGGCATTGCGCCAGAACTGCCAGTAATCAAACACCGGCAGCATATCTTCGTTGAGCCACACCGCGCCCGACGCGGTCTTACCCATCTTGGCGCCCGACGAGGTGGTCAACAGCGGGGAGGTGAGCGCGTAAAGCTGCTCAAGCCCCATGCGCCGGCCCAAATCCGTGCCGGTGACGATATTGCCCCACTGGTCCGACCCGCCCATTTGCAGAATGCAGCCATATTCCCGGTTCAGCACCGTGAAGTCATAGGCCTGCAGGATCATGTAGTTGAACTCCAGGAACGACAGCTCCTGCTCACGCTCGACGCGCAGCTTGACCGAATCCATCGACAGCATGCGGTTGACTGAGAAGTGCCGACCGACATCGCGCAAAAATGAGATGTAGTTGAGCGGGCCGAGCCAATCATAATTGTCGACCATCATCGCGTCGGTCGGCCCGCTGCCAAAGCGCAACAAACCGTCAAACGCCCGCTTAATCCCCGCCTTGTTGCGCTCAATGTCTTCGGGGGTGAGGATCTTGCGGCTCTCGTCCTTGCCGGTCGGGTCACCCACCCGGGTGGTACCCGAGCCCATCAGCGCGATGGGTCGGTGGCCGGTCTCTTGCAGCCAATGCAGCATCATGATGGGGATCAATGAGCCCACATGAAGCGACGTCGCCGTACAATCAAAACCGATATAGGCCGTCACCACGCCCGACATGAGCTTGGCATCAAGGCCTTCATAGTCCGAGCACTGGTGGATGAAGCCGCGCTCTTGAAGGACGTTCAGGAAATCGGATTTAACGGTCGGCATGTCAGCATCCATCACATGTTTCGCCCGCGGCCCTTGGCACGCGGCGCGGCGTCCTTAGCATCGGGGCTGCCGCTTGGCGACAGGTGATTCAACAAGGTGAGGGCCGCCGTGACGGTGAGGCAACGCATGCGGGCGATTGGGTTGATGAGCGGGACGTCGATGGATGGCATCGACCTCGCCCTCATCGAGACCGATGGCGTCGCCGACATCACCATGGGCCCATCCCTCAGTGTTGACTATAGCCCCGACGAGCGCGCCCTGTTACGGCGCGCGCTTGACGAGGCAACTGCGATTGAAGCACGCACCGACCGGCCCGGCAGTCTTGCCGAAGTGGAGGCCATGGTGACGGCCGCCCACGGCGCCCTGGTCGCCCGATTCCTCGCCCGCGAGGGTTTTCATGCTGCCGACATCGATGTGATCGGTTTTCATGGCCAAACGGTTCTGCACCGGCCTAAGGCCGGCGTGACGGTGCAGCTTGGCAACGGCGCGGCATTGGCCAAGCTTCTGGGCATTCGCGTCGTTTATGATATGCGCGCCGCCGACGTGGCCGCGGGCGGGCAGGGCGCGCCGCTGGTGCCGGTCTATCACCAAGCACTGGTGCGCGCGGCCGGTCTTGAAGGGCCGGTCGCCGTGCTCAATCTTGGGGGCATCGGCAACGTCACCTATCTTAACGGCAAGGCGGATCCGATCGCGTTCGACACCGGCCCGGCCAACGCGCTGATTGATGACGAGATGCACATCCGCTTTGGCCTGCCGTTCGATGAGGGCGGACGAATGGCCGCGGGCGGACAGGTCGACCGGGCGGCACTCAACCAATTGATGGGCCACCCGTATTTTGCAGCGCCATTGCCCAAATCGCTCGACCGTCAGGCCTTCTCCCGCGCGCCGGTCGCGCATTTAGAAGCGCCGGAAGCGGTGGCGACCTTGACGGCATTCACCGCCGAAAGCGTGAAGGCGGCCATCGAGCACTTGCCTCGCCCGCCACGGCTGTGGGTCGTGTGCGGCGGCGGGGCGCGCAATCCCATGCTGCTTTATCACATCGTCACCCGGGTCGGTGTCGATGTGACATCTGCCGACGATCTCGGCTGGTCGGCCCACATGATGGAAGCGCAGGCATTCGCCTTTTTGGCCGTGCGCGCGCTCAAAGGCCTGCCACTGACCTTCCCCGGGACGACCGGCGTCGCCCACCCGCTCACCGGCGGCGTGATCGCCGAGCCGTGAACGGGGGAGGGGACGAAACGCCATCAGCCAATCCCGTGCACCTTAAGCCAAGCCGCCATGCGGCCGGTCGCCAGGTCGGGGTCTTCCAATAATCCCGCCTGATCGGCAAGCCGGAACAGGCGGCTATAGTGCTCAATCGAACGCGCCGCCTGCATGCCGCCGACCATGACGAAGTGGTCCTGGAAGCCATTGAGCCAGGCAAGGAACACCACGCCGGCTTTGTAATAGCGCGTCGGCGCCTCGAAGATGGCGCGCGACAACGGCACGGTCGGCGCCAGGATCGCGTGATACCCGTCGACATCACCCGCGCCCAGCTGCTCAAGGGCGGCCGCAGCCGCCGGGGCGATCGGATCGAAGATGCCCAACAGGCCATGGCTGTGCCGGTGGCCGTCGCCTGCGATCAGGTCGGCGTAGTTGAAATCATCGCCCGTATACATGCGCACACCGTCTGGCAGGCGATTGCGCAAGGCGATTTCCTTGTCGGCATCAAGAAGCGAGATCTTGATGCCTTCCACTTTGGCGGCATGCCGGTCGATCAGGTCGACCACGACGTCAAGGGCGGTTTCAAAATCGGCGGTGCCCCAATAACCGGCCAGTTCGGGATCAAACATTTCGCCGAGCCAATGCAACACCACAGGCTTTGCGGCTTGCGACAGGATGCGATCGTAAACGGTCGCGTAGTCGTCCGGCCCGCGCGCGACTTTCGCCAAGGCACGGCTGGCCATCACGATCGCGCGTCCGCCACACCCCTCGACAAAGCCAACTTGCTCCTCATAGGCCCCAATGACATCAGCGAGCCCCTGAGCCGCGCCGGGCGGTAAGTGATCGGTGCCGGCGCCTGAGGCGAGGTCCGCGCCCGGCCGCGCCCGGGCGGCGTCAGTTGACCGTTTGATCAGCTCTTGCGCGCTCGCCCAATCAAACCCCATGCCGCGCTGCGAGGTGTCCATGGCCTCGGCGATCTTGAAGCCGAGGTCCCACAGACGGTGGCGAAACGCGATGGTGCGATCCCAATCGACAGCCGCGCGGTCAAACGGGTCGCGCATTGCGATCGGATCAGCGACCACGTGAGCGGCGGCATACACCACGCGCGGAAACACGCCGGTCGACTGCGCCGGGTAGGGGGTCCGCCCCGAAACAGGATAGGATTCCAGCCGGCCATCAGCCGCTGGCAAGAGGAGGTTGGCCATGGGGTTTCTCCCGTTTGACTGGACCTTATCGCGTGACCGTCGATCGGTCTGGCTAGCGTGGTCCTTGGGGGCGATCCAACTATTAGAACGTTCCAAAGTCAATGGCATCCTGAAATGAAACTAATTCCTTATTCAATATCAATGCTTTGAACGTTTCAAAATTTTCTGCTGGACAAACTCTTGGGAACGTTCCAATGTTGCGCATCGGGTGGATCCAACATCACGCCATAAGGGCGCCGCGGGATCGGACCGGCCAGACCTCTCACTGAGGGCGGCAGGTCTGAGGCGGGCGCTTCTTACCAACGAGCGTGGGGGATCATCCAGGAGGAGACAGTTCATGGCGGAGCCCCGCGGCTCGCGCCGGCCGACGACGATTGTCGATATTGCCCGAGCTGCCGGGGTGTCGAAGTCGACCGTCTCGCTGGTGCTGAAAGCATCACCGCTGATTAAAGCGGAGACGCGCGAGCGCGTGGAGCGGGCGATCGAGCAGCTCGGCTATGTCTATAATCGCGGCGCTGCGTCGCTGCGCACGGCCTCGACCCGCTTCGTCGGCATGATCATTTCCGATTTGATGAACCCGTTCTTCGCCGAGCTCGCCTGTGGCATCGAGGATGCCATCTACAAGGCCGGCTACGTGCCCATCCTCGCCAACACCAACGAAGACGCCGAGCGGCAGACCAACGTCTTGAAGACCATGCGCGAGTATGGCGTCGCCGGCATCATCATGTCGCCAGCCCGCGGCACCACCGCGTGGAACTTGGCTGAGTTCGCCGGTGCCGCCATGCCGATGGTGATCACCATGCGGCGGGTTGAGGGCAGCGCGCTCTCCTATGTGGGCCCTGACAACCGCTCTGGCGCGCGCGATGCGGTGGAGCACCTCATTGCGCTCGGCCACCGCGACATCGCGTTCTTGGGCGGCTATGCCACCATGACCACCCAACGCGAACGCATCGCCGGCTATCGCGACGCCATGGCTCAAGCCGGCCTGCGTCACGACGACGAACTGGTGTTCGAATCAATGCCAACCCGCGCCGGTGGCCGCGAGGCGGTGGAAGCGGCTCTCAAGTCCATCCGCCGGCCCACCGCCTTTATGTGCTACAACGATATCGTGGCGATCGGCGCCAGCTTTGCCTTGTCCGAGCGCGGCTTCACGGTCGGCAGCGACGTGGGCGTGATCGGCTTCGACGATATTGCCGAGGCCCAGCACAACGCGCCGCCATTGACCACCGTCGATGCCCACACACGCCAGCTCGGCACCTATGCCGCCGATGTGCTGATGGCCCAGATTCAAGGCACCTCGCCGGGCGTGGTTGAGTATTTCGGCTCGACCCGCCTCGTCGTGCGCCGCTCCTGCGGCGCCACGGTTGCCCCCGTTCGCGAAAGGATTTCCGCATGACCGGCTCGTCGCCGCGCTGGGCGCTGATTGGCGCGTCCACCATCGCCAAGGAGTGGGTCATGCCCGCCATCCGCGCGACCGGTGGCACGATCGCCTCCGTTATGTCGTCGAATACCGAGCGCGCCCACGCCTATGCGCAGACCCACGCGATTCCCGTCGCGACGACGTCGATTGACGAGGCGCTCGACGGCGTGGACGCGGTCTATATCTCCACCACCAACGAGCTGCACTACGCCCAGGCGCTGGCCACCGCGAAGGCCAAGAAGCATCTCTTGTGCGAAAAGCCGCTCGCGCTCACCTTGGCTGAAGCGCGCGAGATGGTGTCGGCCTGCGCGACGGCCGGTGTCGTGATGGCGACGAACCATCATTTGCGCAATGCGGCGACCCATCGCGCCATGCGCGCGGCGATCAAAGAGGGCCGCATCGGCAAGCCGCTGTTTGCGCGGGTTTTCCACGCGGTCTATTTGCCGCCGCACCTGCAAGGCTGGCGCATCAAGGATCCGTCGACGGGCGCGGGCGTGGTGATGGACATTACCGTGCACGATGCCGACACGCTGCGCTTCGTGCTCGACGATGAGCCGCAGACCGTCTCCGCCATGGTCCAGCACGCTGGCATGGGGACCGATGAGATTGAGGACGGCGTCATGGGCGTCGTGCGCTTCAAGTCGGGTGTGCTCGCGCAGTTCCATGATGCGTTCACCACCAAGTACCCCAAGACGGGCTTTGAGGTGCACGGCACCGACGGCTCGCTGGTCGGGGTGGATTGCATGACGCAGCGCCCGGTTGGCACGGTCACGCTGACCGATGCGACCGGGAGCCACGCGCTGCCGCTTGATGGTGAGAACCTTTACGAGCGGTCGCTTAAGGCCTTCCACGCCGCCATGCGCGGCGAGGGCGCTCCCGCCGCCAGCGGCGTTGATGGCGTGCGCTCCATGGCGCTGGCGATTGCGGCGCTGGAAAGCGCCAAAACCGGTCGCGTCGTCGCGATCGAACCGGGGATGTGAGCCATGGCGTTTCCAAAAGTTCTCACCGCTGACGAAGCCGCCGCCCTCATCCCCGATGGCGCCGTCGTCACCGTTTCGTCCTCGTCGGGCCTTGGCTGCCCGGATGCGGTGTTGGCCGCGATCGGTCGGCGCTTTGACACGACCGGCCATCCGCGCGCGCTCACCACGCTGCATCCGATCGCGGCGGGCGACATGTGGGGCATCGACGGCATCGACCATATCGCCAAGGACGGCTGCCTCTCCCGCGTTCTGGCCGGCTCCTATCCGTCCGGCCCCTCAAACCGCGAACCGCCTAAGATCTGGCAAATGGTCACCGGTGACCGCATCCCGGCCTATAACATCCCCTCCGGCATTCTGTTTGACATGCACCGCGAGGCTGCGGCCAAGCGGCCGGGCGTGCTGACCAAGGTGGGCCTTGATACCTTCGTCGATCCCGAGCGCGAAGGCTGCGCGATGAATGCGCGCGCGGCAGCCGATCCGATCGTGCAGAAGATCGAGTTCGCTGGCGATACATGGCTCTTTTTCCCGGCCATCACGCCCAAGGTGGCCATCATCCGCGCCACCACGGCGGACGAGCGGGGCAACCTGTCTTATGAACATGAGGGCGGCTATCTGGGTCCGCTCGATCAGGCGCTGGCGGTGCGCAACAATGGCGGCATTGTCATTGCTCAGGTGAAGCGGCTCGCCAAGGCGGGCTCCTTGAAGCCGCAGCAGGTGTTCGTGCCCGGCATTCTCGTGGACGCGATCGTGGTTGCGCCCGAGCAAATGCAGACGACGCAGACGGTCTATGAGCCGGCGATCTCGGGCGAGATCTTCCGCCCGCTGTCCTCGTTCGAGGTACCCGAGTTCGGTGTCTCTAAGGTGATTGCCCGGCGGGTGGCGCAGGAGCTGCGCACCGGCGACGCGGTCAATATTGGCTTTGGCATCTCAGCCAACGTGCCACGTATCCTCATTGAAGAAGGCCGCCATGGCGACGTCACTTGGGTGATCGAGCAGGGCGCGGTGGGCGGCGTGCCGCTCCTCGATTTCCAGTTCGGTTGCGCGTCAAACGCCGAGGCGATTGTCCCGTCGCCCTATCAGTTCACCTACTTCCAGGGCGCCGGCTTCGATTGCTCGCTGTTGTCGTTCCTGCAGATCGACAAGGACGGCTGCGTCAATGTCTCCAAGCTCGGCGTGCGCCCGCACGTAACGGCTGGCGCGGGCGGCTTTGTCGATATCACCGCGCGGGCGAAGAAGATCGTGTTCTCCGGCTTCTTCACCGCCGCCGCCAAACTCGACATCGTCGACGGCGCGCTCAAGATTGGCCAGGAAGGCAAGGTCAAGAAACTTGTCCAAGCCGTTGAGCATGTATCGTTTTCGGGCCGGCGCGCGGTGGCGCAGGGACAAGACATCACCTACGTCACCGAGCGCTGCGTCTTAAAGCTGACGCCTGAAGGCGTTATGGTCACCGAGATTGCGCCCGGCGTGGAATTGGAGCGTGACGTGCTCTCCCAAGCGGAGTTCCCGCTCCTGGTCGCCCCGCGGCTGGAGCGCATGAACGCTGCACTGTTCCAGCCCGAACCGATTGGCTTGAAGCTTGTCGCCCGTGGCCCGTCACACCCGCTCGCGGAGGCCGCCGAATGAGTGATCCGCGCGTCGCCCTCGTGTTTGACGGCCCCGTCGCCCGCCTCACCTTGAAGCGGGCGGAGAAACTCAATGCGCTCGATCATGCCATGATCGACGCATTGGCCGAGGCCGCGCGGGCGATCGATGCACACGAGGCCGCGCGGGTGGCGATCCTGTCCGCCGAGGGCAAGGCGTTTTGCGCCGGTGGCGACATCGCCGCTTGGGGCGCGTTGCCGCCGCTGTCCATGTGGCGCGAGTGGACACGGGCCGGTCACCGGGCGTTTGACGCGCTGGCACGGCTGCGCGTTCCTCTGATCGCGGTGCTTTCGGGCCATGCCTTTGGCGGCGGGCTGGAGCTCGCGGCCGTCGCCGACATTCGCGTGGCGGAAGAGGGCGTGAAGCTCGGGCTGCCAGAAACCGGGCTTGGCATGGTGCCGGGCTGGTCGGGCACGCAACGCTTGGTGCGCCGCTTCGGGGCGCAGACCGTGCGGCGCCTGAGCCTGACGGGTGAGATGGTGTCGGGTGCCGACGCCGTCCGCATGGGGCTCGTCGATGAGGTGGTCGGCAAAGGCGAGGGGCTTGCCCGCGCTGACGTGCTCGCCGCCCAGATCGCCGCGCGAGGGCCAATCGCCATCCAGGTGGCCAAGCAAATGATCAATCAGGCCGAGGGTGAGGAGACCGATTTGCCGATCGAGGCAATCGCGGGCGCGCTCACGGCCTATACCGACGACTTGAAGGAAGGCGTCGCCGCGTTTCGCGAGAAGCGCCCGGCCGTCTTCCAGGGGACCTGACATGAACGCGCCCATCAAACTCGCCTCGAATCGCTTGGAGGCCGCGCTCAAACTGGCGCGGGCCGAGCACGATCTGTGGATTGGCGGCAAGGCAGTCGCCTCCACGGGTGGCGAGCGCATTGAGCGGCTGTCGCCGGGCCATGGCGTGTGGGTGTCACGCGTGCCATCCGGCACGGCGATCGACGCCGACCGCGCGATTGCCGCCGCACGCGCTGCGTTTGACCACGGCCCCTGGCCGCATGCGACCGCGGCCGAGCGCGCCAAGGTGCTTTTGAAGACGGCGGATCTGATCGAGCGCGATCTTGAACTGATCGCCACCATGGACACACTGGAATCGGGCAAGCCGATTGCCCAGGCGCGCGCCGAAATCGCGGGCGCCGCCGATATCTGGCGGTATGCCGCCACGCTTGCCCGCGTTCTGCATGGCGAGAGCTACTCAAACCTCGGGTCCGACCGGCTCGGCTTCGTGCTTCGCGAGCCCATTGGTGTCGTATCCATCATCACGCCGTGGAACTTCCCGTTCCTCATTGTCGGTCAAAAGCTGCCGTTCGCGCTCGCCGCGGGGTGCACCGCGGTCGTCAAGCCGAGCGAGATGACCTCGTCGTCGACACTGCATTTGGCGAAGCTTTTGGCCGAAGCGGGCTTGCCGGAGGGCGCTTGCAACGTGGTCACCGGCTATGGACCCGCCGTGGGCGCGCCGATGACCACGGATGCGCGCGTCGACATGGTGTCCTTCACCGGCTCAACGGCGGTTGGCAAGCGCGCCATGGCCGCCGCCGCCGACACCCTTAAGAAGGTGTCGATGGAGCTCGGCGGCAAGAACCCGCAGATCGTGTTCCCCGACGCGGACCTCGACGCCGCCGTCGATGCGGTGCTGTTCGGCGCCTTCTTCAATGCGGGCGAATGCTGCAATGCCGGCAGCCGGCTTTTGGTCCACCGCGACATCGCCTCACCGTTTGCCGCCGAAGTGGCGTCGAAGGTGAAGAACGTGCCCGTCGGCGATCCGCTGGATCCAGCCACCAAGGTCGGCGCGCTCATTTCGGTCGACCACCTCACCAAGGTGATGAGTGCCGTGGGCGGCGCGCGCGCGGCCGGCGCCGAAATCGTCACAGGAGGCGACCGCCTGGACGGGGAGGGGCTCTTCCTGGCTCCCACGGTGGTTGATCGGGTCGAGGCGACCATGGGCATTGCCCGTGACGAGGTGTTTGGCCCGGTATTGTCGGTTATCGCCTTCAATGATGCCGCCGATGCGGTCCGCATTGCCAATTCCACCCACTATGGCCTGTCGGCCGGCGTGTGGAGCCGGGACTTCGACACCGTGATGGCGGTCGGTCGCGGCGTGCGGGCGGGCACGGTGTGGGCCAATACCTTCATGGACGGCACGCCGGAGCTTCCCTTCGGCGGCTATCACCAATCCGGCCTTGGTCGGGAACTCGGCCGCCGCGCGGTCGAGGACTACACCGAGGAGAAGACTTTCCACGTTCACACCGGTCCCCGAACGGGGTGGTGGATCGGCCCGCGCGGAACCCCGCGCGGCTGACATTCGCGGCCCCCAAGGTGGGGCCGGTGGATGGAACGCGGAGGAAGA
>CALSBD010000019.1:0-13966 GCA_943373055.1 Rhizobium sp. Q54 | reverse complement strand
CCATTTGCCGCACATGAGCGCTTTATGATCCGGTTGCATCAGATCGGCGCTCTCGGCTTTGCGTTCACATCATCCCAGGAACCGGTTTCCGGTTCCTGGGATGATGTTGTCGCGCCCGGGGCCCGGCTCAAGCCTCATCCGATCCGATCGGATGGACGCTTGACGCTGGCGGGTGCGCATCTTCGCGCCCAAGACCCATTATCCCCGTCTTGGGCGAATGCGCGACCACGAGACCCCGAAGGGCGCCGCTGTCATCACTTGCCCTTGACTTTCGTCGAGATGTCGGTGAACGCGGTGTTCATCTTGCCGCCGAGCGCGGTGGCGCCAGCGATAATGGCAACGGCGATCAGCGAGGCAATCAGGCCATACTCGATCGCGGTGGCGCCGGATTCGTCGTTCAGGAACTTGGTCAACATGGCTTTCTCCCGTTTTGAGTGATGACACACGCGGAAACGACTTTTTGCTTCCATGAACATGACTATACAGACGAGGTCGGAACAAATCGTTTAGAAGTATACTGAATTTCGCTTAAGACTCATTTTTTGTTCAGACCTGCGGCAAAGACTAAAAAACCGCCGGATCTGGGATCCGACGGTTTTATATTTTCGTTTACGCAAAGTGGTTGGTGATGATCTCAGGTGAGATCGATCACTTGCCCTTGACCTTCGTCGCAATATCCGTGAAGGCGGTGTTCATCTTGCCGCCAAGCGCCGTGGCGCCAGCGATGATGGCGACGGCGATGAGCGAGGCGATCAGGCCGTATTCGATCGCGGTGGCGCCGGACTCGTCCTTCAGAAACTTGGCGAACATGAGGAATTCTCCTTGTTGTGTGTCTGCGGTCAGTAACGACGACGGGTGTCGATGTCGTTGTTGACAGCACCCTAGCAAGTACTGTCTGCGAACACGTTAAGAAACGTGGTTCCGCGGCGTTAACTTTCGCAAGTTGGAATTTTATCTAAATGAAATGTGACCTCAATTGTCGACTCGCAGGCAATCACCAATGACTGAAAGCTCATGAGACTAAATCAGCCGCAAAACGCAAAACGGCGGGCCAAAGCCCGCCGCCGCAGTCGATGGTGACCGATGGTTCGGTCAGCCGATCACTTGCCCTTCACGGACGACGCGATGTCGGTGAAGGCGGTGTTCATCTTGCCGCCGAGCGCGGTGGCGCCAGCGATGATGGCAACGGCGATCAACGAGGCGATCAGGCCGTACTCGATGGCGGTGGCGCCGGACTCGTCCTTGAGGAACTTCGCGAACATGTGACTTCTCCCTCTTTTTCACTGCGGTGTGAACGACGACCGGTTCAGCCCCGTCGTTGTTGGGTGTACCCTAGCGTGACAGTCATGATTTCCACGTTAAAAAGCTTGGTTTCTCAAAATTAATCTTGGTTCAATCAAACTTTGCGTGAATTTTTGATTACGAATACTCACGACCTGTCAAAACGAAAACGGCGGGCCGAAGCCCGCCGCCGCAGTCGATGGTGACCGAAGCTTCGGTCAGCCGATCACTTGCCCTTCACGGACGACGCGATGTCGGTGAAGGCGGTGTTCATCTTACCGCCGAGCGCGGTGGCGCCGGCGATGATGGCGACGGCGATCAGCGAGGCGATCAGGCCGTACTCGATGGCGGTGGCGCCGGACTCGTCCTTGAGGAACTTCGCGAACATGGAGGCTCTCCTTCGTGGTGCTGCGGTTTGAACAACGTGTTGGCTCTGTCGTTGTTGGGAATACCCTAGCGTGACAGTCATGATTTCCGCGTTAAGAAGTTTGGTTTTTTGAAATTAATCTTTGAAATACCCGTTTTTGCGTGAATTTTTGATTATGAATACTTTAGACGGCTGAAAACGAAAACGGCGGGCCGAAGCCCGCCGTCCAATCCCATCACCACCGCCTGACGCGGCGGCGATCCGTCAATCACTTGCCCTTGACGGACGAAGCGATGTCGGTGAAGGCGGTGTTCATCTTGCCGCCGAGCGCGGTGGCGCCGGCGATGATGGCGACGGCGATCAGCGAGGCGATCAAGCCGTACTCGATGGCGGTGGCGCCGGACTCGTCCTTGAGGAACTTCGCGAACATGTGACAACTCCCTCTTTTTCACTGCGGTTCAAACGACGACCGGTTCAGCCCTGCCGTTGTTGAGATCACCCTAGCGTGCACATCATAGAAACACGTTAAAAAGCTTGGTTTATTGCGTTTTACCATGGCGTGTTCGCAGTTTTGCTGAATCATTCCTTACGTAACTTAGAGCCAATTGCATAAGCCGGTGGATCGACCAGACCGCCCTTTTGCAACTGGCGCTTAGGCGAAGGCCAAAACAAAAGCGGCGGGCCGAAGCCCGCCGCTGGAGACGATCACACCGACAAGGCCGTCGGCGACCGAGCGATCACTTGCCCTTGACGGACGTCGCAATGTCGGTGAAGGCGGTGTTGAGCTTGCCGCCGAGCGCGGTGGCGCCGGCGATGATGGCAACTGCGATCAGCGAGGCGATCAGGCCGTATTCGATCGCGGTGGCGCCAGACTCGTCCTTGAGGAACTTCGTGAACATGGGGATTCTCCTGGTGGGTGGTTGCGGTAGTCGAACGACGTGTCGGTGTGTGTCGTTGTTGAAATCACCTTAGACACCGAGCCGTCTCTTTCGTGTTAAGATATTTGGTTTGCTCAAGTTAACTTTAGTGTCGCCGGGATCTTGCTGAATAAATCCTTCTTGAATACAAGAATCGACGTCTGTACTTGTTTCCATCCAGAAACCTCAGGCTAAGCCGTCCACATCCCGGTGCCACGGGGCCCAAACGAAAACGGCGGGCCGAAGCCCGCCGTCCGAACCCATCACCACCGCTTGACGCGGCGGCGATCCGTCAATCACTTGCCCTTAACGGACGTCGCGATGTCGGTGAAGGCGGTGTTGAGCTTGCCGCCCAACGCGGTGGCGCCGGCGATGATGGCAACGGCGATCAACGAGGCGATCAGGCCGTACTCGATGGCGGTGGCGCCGGACTCATCCTTGAGGAACTTGGCGAACATGGGAACGCTCCTTGCTTTCTGACTGCGGTGGACAACGGCGGCTTCTGTGTCCGCCGTCGTTGGAGGAACACTAGCCGGTGGCTTACAACAACCTGTTAAGGAATCTGGTTGACTGCGGTTAACCATGGGTTACGCCGCTTTGTACTGAATCTTTGCTTAAGTTGAACTCCGAAAACCTGACGGCTCCTTGGGCCGCCGCATGTGCCAAGGCACCACTCGATGGCGCGCGCACGCGAGAGATAGGCGGTCGGGCGGCGCCAAAACGAAAACGGCGGGCCGAAGCCCGCCGTATCCCTCTTCCACCATGAGGTGTCAGCCGCGCCGCGATCCAAGCTGCCAAGGCAGCCCGAAGGGCGGCAGCCGGATCACTTGCCCTTGACCGACGACGCGATGTCGGTGAAGGCGGTGTTCATCTTGCCGCCGAGCGCGGTGGCACCGGCAATGATGGCAACGGCAATCAGCGAGGCGATCAGGCCGTACTCAATCGCGGTGGCGCCAGACTCGTCCTTGAGGAACTTCGCGAACATGTGTGTAACTCCAGATCCACTGTGTTGACTGCGCGAAACCATCGTTTGGTGTGGCTTCGATGCGGTGACCGTAGACGCCGGCTCCTGAAAAGCGGCTTAAGGAGCGTGCTTAAGAATTCAATACGAACTGCCCGCGCGATATCAGACTTAATCAATCGTCAAATTTGACCAGGGTCTTTTGGGGCAAGTCATACCAAGACATCGACATCTATTCGAAGAGTCCGGGGTTGGTGATTCATGGAGCACCGATCGTGGGTCGATCGGTCCTATCAACACCTGGCGCAGAGCACGCATTTTGCCTCTCTGCGCCCTCTCGCTTGAGCGTTAGCCAATCATTCACCTTGATCGGACACACTCTCCTCAATTGGGACCTGTCCCCTTCCTTGAGGATCCACGCATGTCGGTTCGTACGTCTTCCCTCATGGCCGCGCTCGTGTTGGCGTTGGCGACGCCGTCGGTGGCGATGGCGCAGTCGGTTGAGCCGATTGTCGTGGTCGTCGACCACGCCAAGGTCATGCGCATCTCGGCGCCGGCCGAGACCATCATCGTTGGCAATCCGGCGATCGCCGACGCGACGATTTATGATCGCCAGACCATCGTGATCACCGGCAAGACGGCGGGCACCACCAACCTGGTCATACTTGATAACAAGGGCAAGCCGATCGCGGACGAGATCCTGAAAGTAGCGATCCCGTCGGATAAGATCGTGTCGATCCAGCGCGGCCCGGGCACCGCGCAGTTTACCTATGCCTGCACGCCGATCTGTGCGCCGATCCTGACGCCGGGCGACGACAAAGAGTACTTTGAAATCTCCAACAATCAGATCAACAACCGCAACAACATGAGCAACCAAGCTGCTGGCGCCACGGCTCAGTGATCTTGGTATTGGTCTGTTAGGGTTAGCAGAACTTAAAGCAAACCCTCGCGTTTTTCGCGATTGCGCTAAACGGTTCCGCAAGGTCTTTCTGTTACTCGTCGTCACAACAGGGAAAAATCCCTTTTGGCGTCGAGGACGAACCGATGCAGACCCCTTCGCAGACCCCTGAACCGACGGGCGCGCCCGTGGCGCGCCGCACCGGCGTGATCCGCCTCATCCGCGGCCGGCCAAGCCGCCACGCCAAGCGTGGTGCCGCCGCTGTGGAATTTGCGTTGATCGGCCCGGTCTTCTTGGCCTTGATTTTCGCCATTCTGGAGACGGCGCTGGTTTTCTTCGCCAACCAGTATCTGGAAACGGCGGTCAATGACGCCTCGCGGCTCATCCGCACCGGCCAAGCGCACAAAAACGGTTTCAGCTCCACCCAGTTCAAGAACGAGATCTGCGGCCGCTTGGTCGCGTTCTTCTCCGACTGCCAGACCAAGCTGAAGCTGGATGTGCGCACCTCGGCCACCTTTACCGGCGCGGATACGGCGAAACCTGTCGATGGCAGCGGCAATTACAATGGTCCGCAAGCCTATGACCACGGCACGGCCACGCAAATCGTGGTGGTGCGGGCCTACTACGAGTGGCCGCTGATCGCCACGGGTTTTGGTATGGACCTGTCAGACGTGGGCAACAGCAAGCGTCTACTGGCTGCCGTCACCGCGTTCCGCAACGAACCGTTCCCCTGGTGAGCCGGTAAAGGACCCCTGCCATGACCGAGCGCTCCCCTGCCCGATCCACCTTCATCCGCCGCCTGCGCAAGTTCGCCGCGCCGCGCGTGTTTGGCCGCGACATCAACGGCGTGTCGGCCGTCGAGTTCGCGCTGATCGTACCGCTGATGATCACGCTGTTGTTCGCCGGCGTCGAGCTGAGCCAAGCGATCACCATCTATCGCAAAACCAGCCACACCGGCTCCGCACTGGGCGACCTCGTCGCGCAGGTCGGTTCGATCGGCGTCGCGGAGATGACCGACGTGATGAATGCCGCGCAGGCGATCATGACGCCGTACAGCCCCAACGGCGTCCAAATGGTGGTGAGCCGGGTCGACGTCGACAACAACGGCGCGCCCAAGGTGATGTGGTCGCATGCCAAGAATACCGGCAAGTGGGCCTGCGGCGCGCCGCCGATCTCCATCCCCGCCGGCATGCTGGTGCCCAATTCCTCGATGATCGTGTCGGATGTGAAGTACGTCTATGTGTCGACCTTCCAAAACATCATGATCGACATCTTCGGCTCCACCTCGATCACGCTGAAGGACACCGCCTATTTGAAGCCGCGGGTGACCGACAAGATCACCTACGCCGGCCCGAGCTGCCCAGGCGCGTAACGCGCCACCTCGCGGCACAGCACTGCAACAAACAAGGGCGCCTCGCAGCGCCCTTTTTTTACATCTCGCGTGTGGCCAGATCGACCGACCTCGTGCGGCGCGTCGATCGGCCCTCCCCCCGTCAATGAACGGCAACGGTCGCCAGATCGTGGTCGAGGGCGTTGGCGACGGCCATGTCGCGATTGTCGGTGACCAGAATGGGCGTACCGTCAGCGGCGTGGAGCGCCCACAGGTTCAGGCCTTGGGGCACATCGGTCGCGTCGGGAAACAGGCGAATGACGTCGTCCGACTTGACCAGCTTCAAATAGGCGATCTTTCCGTCACCGAGAGCCGCGAACGCGGCCGGAGGCATGGGCGTAAAGGGTTGACGTGGCATAGGCTCTCTCCTCAGTGCGCCCCGCCGCCCGGCGATTGTCTCGCTCGGTCGTCCCGGCCAGGGCGCCGGTGGGTCGGTCAATCCGCAATCATTCAAAGCGAGCCGCGCGCAGCAATATCAATACGGCGCACGACGCGCTCAGGTTCAGGCCGGGCAAGATCGATCGACAGCAGACCATCGCTGAGGTCGGCGCCGATCACCTCAATCCCCTCCGCCAAGACAAACGCACGCTGAAACTGACGGGCCGCGATGCCGCGATGCAGGAAGATGCGCTCGCAATCGGTGTCGACCTGCCGGCCGCGAATGACGAGCTGGTTTTCTTCCAACACGACCTCGAGCTGGTCGCGCGTGAAGCCGGCGACGGCGAGGGTGATGCGCAAGATATCGCCGTTGCGCCCGGCATTGGGGAGCCGTTCGATATTATAGGGGGGATAGCCATCGTTGGCGGCTTTGGAGACACGCTCCAAAACGCGCTCGATTTCGTCAAACCCCAACAGCAGCGGGCTGGAAAAGCCCGGAAGACGCGACATGGGAAGCCTCGTGGTTGTCCTCGTTGCCAAGCGACACCCGGCGCAGAACCCCTGAAGGCATCCCGCGCCGTCTGACTTCCAATATGGGCCGCGAGCGGCCACCCTGCAAGGGTTGGCCTTATCGCGTCGCCACGACCACCGCCGCGCCGGCGATGGTGGCGCCGCACACGCGGTTGACAATCTTCAAGGCGCGCGCGGAGCGGAAGAACTGCCGGGCGCGGGCTGCGGCCAAGGTATAGCCGGTCATGACGGCGGTGATAATCACCGCAATGACGAGCGCGATCTCAGCCGCCCCCAGGACCGTGAGGTTTTGCAGATCAACCACCGTGGGCAAAATCGCCATGAAAAACACGATGACCTTGGGATTGCCCAGCGTCAGGGACAGCGAAGTCAGAAAGAGCTTGAGGTTGCCGTCCTTGGCATCGCCGGTATCGGCCGCTTCGGGCGTGTGCGCTGGAGCGGTCCACAATCGATAGGCCATGTAGAGAAGATAGGCGACGCCGGCGTATTTGATGATGACGAACACCACGTGGAAGGTATTGGCCAGCACCGCGAGCCCGGCGACCGCCAGCCCGAACCACACCAGATCGCCCACCACGAAGCCGAGGATGAAGGCCGGCGCGCCGGCAATCCCCCGCGCCAACACGCGCGCCACCACGGCCGCGATCCCGGGCCCAGGCGTTGCCACCGCCATCGCATAGACCGATGCGAACACCAACAGACCCGTGAGCGACATGGATGCCCTCGTTCTTCCTCGCCTCTTGCGCGACGGCTAGCACAAACACTGGTTTGACGACATGGCTTTTTGAGCGGCACACTCATGCCTGAGAGCGGCCATCCGATACCGTCGGGCGCAGCCGCGGGATCGGACATGCCATGATCGACCTTGCCAGCATTCTATCCAACGCCCAAAACGGCGCCGCGTTTGAGAACATGGCGCGGCAGTATGGGTTGAGCCGCGAGCAAAGCGAAAAGGTGGTCGAAGCGTTCTTGCCGGCGTTCACCACCGCCTTTAAGCGCAAGGCGGCCGAACCGGCGGCGCTGCCCGATCTGATGACACTCATGACCAGCGACGCCTACCGGCAAGCGTTCGAGACCGCGCAAGCTGCCTTCACGCCGCAGGCGCAAGCGGCCGGCACGCAGGCGTTGGCGGCGCTGTTTGGCTCCAAGGACGTTTCACGTGCCATCGCCGATCAAATGGCGACCTATAGCGGCGTGGGTCCGGCGGTGCTCAAGTCCATGTTGCCCGCGCTCACCTCGCTGGCCATGGGCGGCATGGGCAACGCGCTCACCTCACCATCACAAGACACCAACCCGCTGCTGGCCATGATGACCGCGATGGGGAACCAAACCGGGCTGGGGGGTCTCGTCTCCAACGCGCTCGCCGGTGTCGCGCCACAAGTGATGACCGACATGATGCGGCAAGCGGGACTGGCCACCATCGACAAGAGCGGCGCGGCCCTGCGCGAGGCGGTCGGCGAGGCGAGCAATCCGGCTGGGCCCGATACGCCGCTCGGCGATCTGCTCGGGGCCTATGTGCAAGGCTACAATCGCGGTCGCCCGGCGCCCGAACCGGAGCCCCCACCGGAGCCGGAGGCGTTTGATCCCGCCAAGCTGATGGGCGATCTGTTCAGCCAGATGCTGACGGCCGGCAAAAGCGCACAAGGCGACCACGCCAGCGCGGTTGAGCAAATCTTCGATCGACTGATGACGCCGAAGCGTTAGGCCCCGATCACATCAAGGGAAAGCCGTTTACAGGAGCGTGATCTAGCGCCAACACGGACGCGACGCGCCCAGGTCAGACAAGCACCCGCCGTACAGTCTTGAGGGGCGTACCGGAAGCGGTGATGCGGGCGAGGCCGCTCGTGAGCTCCTCGATGGCCACGCACATGTCCTTGGCGTTGGCATGCAGCATCGTGTTCGCGTCTCGCACGAAAGCAACGTGGCCATCCCACAGCAATAGATCCCCCCGGCGCCAATCGGCCCGGTAGCGGGACACTTCGGCTCCGACTATCTCTTGCATGTCACTGTCGCGCGGGCAGGCCAGGCCGCAGGCGTGGAGCGCAATTTGCACTAGCCCTGAGCAATCGAGCCCCATGCTGGTGCGGCCGCCCCACAAATAGGGCGTTTCCAAAAAGCGCTCGGCAACGGCGACCGGATCGGTCTCGGGCGCGGCGTTGAGTGTCTTGAGCTGATGGGCGGGCACGAAGGTGCCGGTGTCGAGCTCGGCATAAAGCCGGCCGCGAGCCTCGACCACGCGCTCAACCGTGACGCGGGCATTCATGGACAGCCAGGACGCGATGGGCGCCTTGAACGAGGCCTCGGGGAAGCAGAAGGCGCGCACCGCCGACACGCGATGGGTGGCGGCCGGACCGATCGGCGCGAGGGCGTCGGCGGGCATCCAGCCGACATAGCCATCGACCTCCAGCTGACCCCACGCCCAGCCCTCGGGCGTGATGTCGTAGATCTTCACGGTCTCGCCAAACAGCGCCTGAGTATCCAGCGGCGTGCGGGTGGACGGCTCGGCGCGCACGGCCACCGCCGGCTCAGCGACGCGCATGGGCGTGGCGAGCACATAGCGCTCGGCAATCACCTCGCCTTCGAGGTGGATCGCGGCGAGATCGGGCCGCGCGGCGGTCAAACGGCGGTCAAACGCGGTCATGTGTCGGGCGTCCCTAGCGCGGCAATTCGCGCGCTCGTTTGATTACCATATCACCCATCCGCTCGACATAAAGAGCGCCGGCGACCGTGCGAAGGATTATGACATTGCGTAGGTCGGTTTCATCCCGCTTGCGATCGACCAGCCCCATCTTGCCCATGGTGTCGAGCGCGCGGGTGATCGCCGGCTTCGTGACGCCGAGCTTGGCGGCCAAGCCGCGCACGGTGTGGGGCGGCGGCTCCAAATAGATGGTCAGCAAAATGGTGGTTTGCCGCGCGGTGAGATCGGTTTCGCCGTCACGCACCACATCGAGCATCACGTCATGCCACAATTTCAGCGCTTGACCTGGACGCAACTCAACGGGCACGCGGACACGATCCTTAATGTCGTTTCGATGGCGAAATGATAGGCGACTTGCCGTTCAAGAGCAAGGCGAGCCAAGGCCATCGCGGGGAGCAGCGCAGTGAATTCGAGCACCGCGCCATCCTTTTGTCGCTGAGATCCGTAGAGATGGCATTAACGCAGCCGTCATGCCAAAGGTGTATCGTAGCTTCATGTATAGAGCCAAGTCGCCTGAAACCGCGTCCGTTGCCCCCGACCGTCTCGCGGCGTTCGCGTCGGTCGACGCCTGGGTGTTTGACCTCGACAACACGCTATATCCCGCGCACACGAACCTGTTTGCTCAGATCGACGTGCGCATTCGCGAGTATGTGCAGGTTTTATTGGACTCCTCGGCGGACGAAGCCCATCGGGTGCAAAAGGGCTATTACCATAGCTATGGCACGTCGCTGCGCGGGCTGATGCTGGAGCACGGCATGTCGCCCGACGGGTTCTTGGAATATGTCCACGACATCGACCATTCGGTGATTGATCCCGATCCGGCGCTGGGCGCGGCGATCGCGGCGCTGCCGGGACGCAAGTTTATCTATACCAACGGCACCAAGAAGCACGCCGAGAAGACCGCCGCACGGCTGGGCATCGCCAACCATTTCGAGGACATTTTCGACATCGTCGCTGCCGGTCTGGTGCCCAAGCCCGATCCGACGGCATACGAGATGTTTTGGACCCGGCACGGCATTGATCCGACCCGGGCAGCGATGTTCGAGGACTTGTCAAAAAACCTGGTGGCGCCCAAGGCAGCGGGCATGCGCACCGTGCTCGTGGTGCCGCGTCGGGTGACGACGGCCTTCGCCGACGCCTTCAACGCGGATGGCGAACTCAGCGACCATGTCGATCACGTCACCGATGATCTGTCGGCGTTTCTGAGCGCCCTCCCCGGAGCCCTGCGCTAAGAGCCTCCTTTCAAAGTCGGTCGGGTCGGTTCGCCGACTTTTTAATCAGACCCTCAGCGCTTGAGTGCCCACGCCTCATGTCGACCACGCACCCGTGAGCGGGTGCATAAGCCTCATCACCTGCGCGCATCTGGCCGATTGGCACGCGTATATATTGAGACGAGAAATCTCTAGATTGCGACACGTTCATCGGCTATACCGCTCTACCAATCAGGGATTGCTCACCGACTGGGTTGTCGTCTGCGATGAAATGGGTGCTCATCCTTGTCCAATGGATTGCGTTGGGCGTGATCGGCATCGCGACCACAACTCATGTTGTCGATTTGCGCGTGCCGCTTGCCGTGGACAGAGCGCAGTTCGAGCCTGGCCCCGGCACGTTCATGGTCACGACGCTGCCAAAGCTGGCGGCCCCCTTTGTGCCAACCGCGCTAGGGCGGCCGGTCTCGATCACGGGATTGTCCGACCAGCCGGCCGGCGCCGCGCGGCTGTGCCCTAATACGGCGATCGACTTCAGCGCGCTTGATGAGACGTGTCACGTTCAAAACACGTTGCTGCGCATCGACACGGCTCTCCTCAACCCGCCCTATGGCACGGCCGCGGCGATCACCGTTGGCATGCCGGTGCGGGTGTCGTTGGTGGTGCTGGCACTGGCGATCTATGTGGCGCTGGCCACTTGGCTCTGGAGGCGGCTGGCGACAACCCCTGCCGCACACGGGCTGGCCGCCGGACTATCGGTGAGCGTGTTTGGCGGCGGCGTTTTGGTCATTGCGCTCATTGGTCTTTTACAAGGCGACCGTGACGTCGATGTGGGCACCCCCGCCCTTTATGGCCCCGTCACGTTGAGCTATCCCGCGTTCGTCGCGCAATCGAAGCGCCGACCGGGCGAGGATGCGCTCAGCTATGCGGTGCGCCTGAAGCAAGCGATTTCGAACGCGGTGATCGAATTGCCGCCGAGCACGATCCGGTTTGAGGTGTCGTTCGCCGCCCATTGGCCGTTGCGGGTGTTGGCGGATCTGAACCCGGCCTTCATGGACTATGTGTATTGGGACCCGTATCGCACGGTGCATTGGGGGCGTGGCCTGTGCGGGCCTGTGGCGTCGGCCTTTGTCGGCATTGCCCGGGACAACGGGCTTGATGCGCGCATGGTCACGCTCACCGGCCACGTGGTGGCGACCGCGGAGGTCCGCCCCGGCGAATGGCACCTGTTTGACCCCGACTATGGCGTCCATATCCCCCACGACCTCAAAACGGTGGAGGCCAACCCGGAGCTGGCGGGACGGCTGTATCGGGCGTTGCCGTTTTGGCAGGAGCTGCGCCCCGCGGTGCGGGAGCGCTTAGTGAAAAACTACGCCACACCCGAAGATAACCACATCGATCCCGAAGGGCGGCTCTCCTATCACTGGGCCTTCCAATGGGGCGATATGACCCAGGCTGAGCTGGAGCCATTCTTGGACCGGATCCGGTTCATTGTGCCGAGCGTCATCCTGGCGCTCGGGCTTGCCATCATCATCATCAGCCTGACGGCGCGGCGGTGGTCGCAGCGGCGGCGGGTGGCGCACCGAGCGTCAATCACCCCTTCGTGATGCGACATTGCGCCTCAGTGCAGGAGCGCCCACGTGACGGGAGGCGGAGGTCCGCCCGGCCACCCGTTCAGGGACCGCGCCGCCGTCCTTCGCTGATCGCTCTCAGAACCGCTAAGGTTATCCCATGTCCGCGCTCGATGCCTTTCCGATCACGTCCCGCTGGCCGGCCCAGCACCCCGATCGCCTGCAGCTTTATTCAACCGCCACGCCCAATGGCGTGAAGGTGTCGATCCTCTTGGAAGAGACCGGGCTTCCCTATGAGGCTCACTTCATCGACATCATGAAGAACGAGACGTGGACCGAGCCGTTCCTGGCGCTCAACCCGAACGGCAAAATCCCCGCGATCCTGGATCCCAACGGCCCCGGCGGCCAGCCGCTTGCCTTGTTTGAATCCGGTGCCATCCTCGTCTATCTGGCTGAGAAGACCGGCCAGTTCCTCCCCACCGACCCGGCGCGCCGCATCGAGACCTTGCAGTGGGTCTTCTTCCAAATGGCCGCCGTCGGCCCGATGTTCGGCCAGCTCGGCTTCTTCTTCAAATTTGCCGGCAAGGACATCGAGGACAAGCGCCCCTTGGAGCGCTACCGCGCCGAAACCGAACGCCTCCTCAAGGTGCTCGAAACCCGCCTGACGGGCCGCACCTGGATCATGGGCGACGACTACACCATCGCCGACATCGCCCTGATCGGCTGGGTGCGCAACCTGGTGACGTTCTATGGCGCCGGCGAGATCGTGAAGTACGGCGACTTGAAGGAAGTCCCGGCGTGGGTGGAGCGGATGGTCGCCCGCCCCGCGGTGGCGAAGGGGCTGACGGTGCCGGTGAGGCCTGCATAAACGGGCTCTCTTTTTGATGTTCCGTTGGAGGGGGCGCACTGACGTGCCCCCTTTTTCGTTTTGACGTAGGTTTATCCCCATCCGAAAACGAGCTGAGGTTGCAGCGAGTGCGATGACCGCTCATCATGGCGGGATGACCACCGACTCTCCACCGCCGCCTTCATCACGCCCGCCCCTGAAGCCCGTCGGGCGAACGTTGGCGGAGTTTGAGGAGTATATTCATCCGGCAGACGGATTGCCGTTGTGGCCGGCTGAAAGGAAGTTGTTGGAGGCGGTGAGGAATGGTGAGGTTTGCAATCTTCTTGACCACACACGAATTATCGAAGAACAATTTAATTTATTTGAACGGCTTATATCTGATCCAAATGTTTCGACTCTCATTTCGAGTATTAAACGTCCACCCGCAAAGACAGACTTTAATTTTATCCGATGTGAGTTTTTTGTGTTCATTGCCGTAAATGAAGATTTTTCGAGAAGTCGAGATGAAGTATATATACATGTTGAAGGTGCGTGGATCGAAGGGCCTATTCGCTTAGACGGAGTTGAGACAAATACAAATTTAAATATTATTTTTTCTGTAATTGAAGGTCCAATTGTACTATACGATAGCTCTTTTCGACGCATATCTTTGTCTGGTTCTCATGTAAATCGAGTAGAGGCTCTCAATATTCATGTAAAGTATGATTTTCGTTTAGGGAGTGGTTTTAAAGTTGATTACTTTGTAAACTTTAATGGAGCCAATATTGGTGGATTAATCGATTTCTCATCTGGACAATTTGATGGAAACAATAGCGATTACACGATTATTCTTGATGGTGCCAATGTAGGTGGAGACGTGTTTTTCAAGCGCGCACTTGTAAATATGGGCGCAGTACGTTTATACGGCGCACATATTAAA
>CALSBD010000018.1:12500-14246 GCA_943373055.1 Rhizobium sp. Q54 | reverse complement strand
GCAAGGTGCGCATTTTCCTGTAATGATACGTCGAGATACAGCAAGTCTAAACATCATCGAACGTAAAATGAATGTATTCAGAAGTGACCGAAAAGGGGCTCTGGAGCTCGTCAAATTGACAGCGAGCGACGGCAAATGCGTCAAGCTCGGCGCCGCGAGACGACAAAAGCCCCGTTGGCAGGGCCAAACGGGGCTTTTGAAAACGGACTTTGTGTCGGATTTGGTTGCGGGGACCAGATTTGAACTGATGACCTTCAGGTTATGAGCCTGACGAGCTACCGGGCTGCTCCACCCCGCGTTAACCTGAAAATCCGTGACAAAGAGAAGGTTCGAGGACATGGTCTGTGCATATGTTCTGTGCTTGGCAGGCCCGGCAGTGACCTACTCTCCCAGGTCTTAAGACATAGTACCATCGGCGCTGAGGGATTTAACGGCCGAGTTCGGAATGGGATCGGGTTGGGGCCCCTCGCAAAAGCCACCGGGCCGGCAAAGCACAGGACATAGGCGACTGCATTTGCGCAGTCATTGGAAGTCTTTCTCACCGCCCATGGTCACATGGGCATCGATAAATGAGAGCGATCAAGCCGATCGAGCTATTAGTACCAGTAAGCTGAATGCATTGCTGCACTTACACACCTGGCCTATCAACGTGGTGGTCTTCCACGGCTCTCATGCGAAACCTTGTTTTGACGTGGGTTTCCCGCTTAGATGCCTTCAGCGGTTATCCCGTCCACACATAGCTACCCTGCACTGCGGCTGGCGCCACAACAGGTCCACCAGAGGTGTGTCCATCCCGGTCCTCTCGTACTAAGGACAGATCGTCTCAAGTTTCGTACACCCACGGCAGATAGGGACCGAACTGTCTCACGACGTTCTGAACCCAACTCACGTACCACTTTAATCGGCGAACAGCCGAACCCTTGGGACCTGCTCCAGCCCCAGGATGTGATGAGTCGACATCGAGGTGCCAAACGATCTCGTCGATATGGACTCTTGGAGATCATCAGCCTGTTATCCCCGGCGTACCTTTTATTCGTTAAGCGATGGCCCGTCCACGTGGAACCACCGGATCACTATGGCCGACTTTCGTCTCTGCTCGACTTGTCTGTCTCGCAGTCAGGCGGGCTTATGCCATTGCACTCGACGACCGATTTCCGACCGGTCTGAGCCCACCATCGCGCGCCTCCGTTACTCTTTGGGAGGCGACCGCCCCAGTCAAACTGCCCACCATGCGATGTCCTGGACCCTGTAGGGCCGCAGTTAGACGTTCATAACGATAAGGGTGGTATTTCAAGGGTGACTCCACACAAGCTGGCGCCTGCGCTTCAACGTCTACCACCTATCCTACACATGCCGTCACGAACGCCAATGCAAAGTTGCAGTAAAGGTGCACGGGGTCTTTCCGTCTAACCGCGGGAACCTCGCATCTTCACGAGGAATTCAATTTCACTGAGTCTCTGCTGGAGACAGCGGGGAAGTCATTACGCCATTCGTGCAGGTCGGAACTTACCCGACAAGGAATTTCGCTACCTTAGGACCGTTATAGTTACGGCCGCCGTTTACCGGGGCTTCGATTCAAAGCTTGCACCTCTCCTCTTAACCTTCCGGCACCGGGCAGGCGTCAGACCCTATACGTCGCCTTGCGGCTTCGCAGAGCCCTGTGTTTTTGCTAAACAGTTGCCACCCCCTGGCTTGTGCCCCCACAAGATGCTTGCGCACCAAGTGGGCCTCCTTATCCCGAAGTTA
>CALSBD010000018.1:0-7500 GCA_943373055.1 Rhizobium sp. Q54 | reverse complement strand
CGGCGCGTCCACCTTTGCGGTGGTCGATACCAGCCCCGACGATCCGGCCATGATGATCTACACCTCCGGCACGACCGGCGCCCCCAAGGGAGCGCTGCACGCGCACCGCGTCTTGTTAGGTCATCTGCCCGGTGTCCAGCTCACCCATGAGTTCTTGCCGCGCGAGGGTGACCTCATGTGGACCCCGGCGGATTGGGCTTGGGCGGGTGGCCTGTTGAACATTCTCCTACCCGCCCTGCGCTTCGGCGTGCCGGTGCTGTCGTGCCGGTTTGAAAAGTTCGATCCGGAGTTCGCTTATCGGCTGATGGCCGACCATGGGGTCAAAAACACCTTCGTGCCGCCCACCGCGCTTAAGATGCTGCGCACGGTGCCGCGTCCGCGCGAACGCTTCGGTCTGGCCTTGCGCACCATCGGGTCAGGCGGCGAGGCGCTCGGCTCTGAGACCTATGAGTGGGCGAAGGACGAGCTGAAGCTCACCATCAATGAGTTCTACGGGCAGACCGAGTGCAATCTTGTGCTGGGCTCCTGCGCAGCCATTGGCGTCACCCGCGCCGGCGCCATTGGCCTGCCAGTGCCGGGACACCACGTGGCCGTCATCAGTGACGATGGGTGCGAGGTTGAGCGCGGCACCTTGGGGCAAATTGCCATCGCGCGACCCGACCCGGTGATGTTCTTAGAATATTGGGGCCGGCCCGACGCCACGCGCGAGAAGTTCATTGGCGACTGGATGACCACCGGCGACCAAGGCGTGATGGATGATGATGGCTATGTGCACTTCGTCGGGCGCGATGATGATGTCATCACCTCGGCGGGCTACCGCATTGGGCCCGCTGAGATCGAGGATTGCCTCGTTGGCCACCGTGCGGTGGAACTCGCCGCCGTCATCGGCAAACCTGATCCCCTGCGCACGGAAATCGTCAAGGCGTTTGTCCGCCTCAAGCCAGGCTTCACCCCCGACCAAGCGCTGGCGGACGAGATCCGCACCTTCGTGCGCACGCGGCTGTCGGCCCACGAGTATCCCCGCGAGATCGCCTTCGTCGACGACATCCCACTGACGACCACCGGCAAGGTGATCCGTCGTCTGTTTCGCGAGCAAGCCCGCGCCGAGGCTGCGACCGAGCAAGCAAAGCGGCACTGGGAATAGAAAGCGGCGGTGTCGCCGCCTGATCGATCAGCGTCGCTTCAAGATCCGCTTCGCCGCGCGCCACACCCGGCGCGCCAATCCGCGCGCGGTCCGCAGCCCCGTCGCATCCGCCCGTGCGGCGGCATAGCCAAGCGGATTGAGGCCAACGAGCACATCCACCATCGGCACCGGCGTATGCCAGGCACAGTCGGAGAACGTGCCGCTCGGTCCCGACAAGGGGTCGACGACCAAAGGACGCCCCTCAGCGATGAGCCGCCGGGTCACATCAGTCAAGAGAAGACGCCCCGGCGACGCGGAGGCGTAGTCTGCGTCAAACGCCACCTTCCAACCCCAGGCGCGATTCCGATCGAAGAAATAGACCGTCGAGGCGATCGTGCGCCCGTTGAGTCGCAGCCGTTCGATGCGCACCCGCGCCTTGGCCGTCTGCGCGTGGATCGCTTGCCGGGCCCACGCCACGATGTGGGCATCCTGCAACATCGCGGTGCCCGCCGCCCCTTTCCAGCCGGCGGCTTCGAGGGCCAGGAAATCCTCAAAGCCGGCGTGAATCTCATCCGGCGCCGTTAAGCTCTCGAATGTCGGCGTGCCGTGCGCGGCGAGCCGCTTGGTCATCCGCTTCAAGGTGCGGCTGCGAAAGCCCGCGTCCTGATCATCCGCCGGCACCACAAGGCTGAGCCGCGACCAGCGCGCCAACACCGCGACGCCGACGCCGCGTGCCGCCGCCGCTTCCATCAGGCCCGCGTAAGCCGCCGTCCCCTCCTTCAAGGCGGGCACCAACAGCGCGGTGCGCTTCTCGCCAGCCAACAGATCAAGCAAACCACCCCAGGCCGCGGCCTCTTCGCCAGCCCGCATCAGCGGCGTGCCGACCGGGCCATAATCATGCGCCGCGAGCCGCATGACCGGGACGCCCAATCCCGCGCGAGCCGGATGGACGGGAAAGACAGCCGTCAAATGACCGTCGGCATCGCGCGTGCCAAGCACCCGCAGCCCCGGCACCAGCACGCGGCCGGCGTCTGCCATCAGATCGGGGCGCTGAAAGATATTCGGCTCCACGGCCTGATCAGCCAGCGCATCCCATGCGCCCAGATCGGCGACATCGATGGTGCCAATAGAAGCCGGCTCAGGCAGCTTGGCACCTCGTGTGTCGTGTCGCGCTTCCACTTTGCTCATCGTGCCCTCTCGGCCATGCCGGGGTCGTGTTCCAGTCCGCATTGCCATGGCACGACAAGGTGTCGCCAATCTCCAGCAAAATCCGTCAAGATCAGCTGTCTCAAAGCCACCCTAGCGGGGAACGGTGTTCGTTCCGTTATAAGTAGTCGACTCTATAGCGCCCCGCTAGTGATTGGTTACTTCAGGGTTAAAGCTCAAATTTTATGGTAACTATGGTCGAAAGAACAGCTTTGCCACCTGCGGACATTAACCACTTGGAAACCAATCCGGGCCGACAGTGCCTGCGACGGCGAGATTGTATGCAATTTCAACCGTCAGAGGACGGAGCGTTGAGGGCACCCGTTCGCGCGTCCATGCTCACGGCAAAAATGGCGTCGTGAGCATCGACACGCGAACGGAGTCCAAAGCGGTTTGGAGGAATGCGGCGACGCCGGGGACCGTTTCTCTAAAGGCCATGGGCTAAGCGTGAGGATTGGTAAAATGTGGAACAAGATGAGCATCAAGGCTAAAATTCCGGCTGCGATTGTCGGATTTTCGCTCCTGGTCGGCACCGGTGTCGGCGTGGCGAGCTATATGACGGCAGCGGAGCAGCTGGAAAGCCTCGCGATCCAGCGCCTGGAGGCGATCGCCAACAATCGGAGCGCGGCGCTCAAAAGCTATTTGACCTCGATCGAACAGGATCTGAAGATCTCGGCCACCAATCCTTCCGTCGTGGAGGCGTTGACCGAGTTCACGCAGGCCTATCAAGCGATCCCCGGCGATCGCATCCGCACGCTGAAGAAGAGCTACATCCTCGATAACCCGAACCCGTTGGGCCAGAAGCATCTTCTGGACAAGGGCAAGGGCAATGAGGGCTATGACGCCATTCATGCCAATCGGCATCCCTGGTTCCGCAACCTGCAACAGACGCGCGGCTATTACGACGTCTTCCTGTTCGACACCGACGGCAATCTTGTCTATTCGGTGTTTAAGGAAGAGGACTTCTCGACCAACTTCAAGGCGGGCGGCGGCATGTGGGCCGGCACTGACCTGGGCGAGACGTTCCGCCAGGCGGTCAGCGCGAGCCAAGGCAGCGTGAAGTTCTTTGACTTCCAGGCCTATGCCCCATCGAACGGTGTGCCGGCGAGCTTTATTGGTACGCCGGTGATTGAAGACGGCCGCACCATTGGCGTTCTGGCCTTCCAGATGCCGATCGACGCCATCAACGCCGTGATGAATGAAAGCAGTGGCCTGGGCGAGACCGGCGAGACGATCATCGTTGGCGCCGATGGCCTGTTGCGCAATGACTCGCGCTTCTCCAAGGACAACGACATTCTCAAGACCCGCGTCGACAGCGCGGTGGTCAAGTCGACCATCGACGGCAGCCGGGCCCGCGAGACAACCGACACCTATCGTGACCTCTCCATGGTCAAGGTTGGCGAACCCTTGGAGTTCAACGGCACCAAGTGGGCGGTGATCGCTACCCAGGGCGAGAATGAACTCTATGCGCCGCTGTCGGCCATGGGTTTCTCCATGCTCTTGACCGGTCTCGTCGCGTTCTTGGTCGCAGCTGTTGGCGGCTTCCTGCTCGCCCTCACCTTGACCACGCCGATCACCCGCTTGACCGCCGGCATGCGCCGTCTGGCCGAAGGCGATGTCAACCTCGCCATCGACGACGTCTCCAACCGCCGCGATGAGATCGCCGACATGACCCGCGCCGTCGCCGTGTTCCGCGATAATGCGGTCGAGCGTCAGCGCTTGGAAGCGGCCCAAAAGTCGGTCGACGAAAAGGCCCGCAGGCGTCAGGCCGTAGTCGATCGCCTCATCATGGACTTCCGCACCGAGGCGTCTGAATTGCTGGCGGCCGTGGGCGAAACCATGCGCGGCATGCAGTCCACCGCCAACATGCTGACCTCGATCGCCGACCAGACCGCCAACCGCGCCAATAATGCGGCCAGCGCTTCGGAAGAAGCCTCCACCAACGTGCAGACCGTGGCTGCCGCGTCCGAAGAGCTTGCCGCCTCCATCCAGGAGATCGGCAAGCAGGTCGGCCGCACCACCGAGGTCGTCGGCCGGGCCACCACGGACGCCCGCGCCACCAACGAACGCGTCCAGGCGCTCGCCGCGTCAGCCCGCAAGATCGGTGACGTGGTTGGCCTCATCCGCGACATCGCCGACCAAACCAACCTGCTGGCGCTCAATGCGACCATTGAAGCGGCGCGGGCTGGCGAAGCCGGCAAGGGCTTCGCGGTCGTGGCCACCGAGGTGAAGTCGCTCGCCAACCAGACCGCCAAGGCGACCGCCGACATCGGCGAGCAGATCACCGCCATCCAGACGGAAACCCAAGTGGCCGTCGACGCCATCCAGGCGATCGCCCGCACCATGGAAGACGTCAACGGCTATGCCACGGCGATCGCCGCTGCGGTCGAGGAGCAAGGCGTGGCGACGTCCGAGATCGGTCGCAATGTCTCCGACGCCGCGACCGGCACCCGTCAGGCGGTGCAGAACGTGACCGAGGTGTCGTCTGCCGTTGGCGAGACGAGCCAGGCCGCCAACCAGGTGTCGAGCGCCTCGGCCGACGTGGCTGAACGCGCCGAGCGCCTCAGCCGCGCAGTCGACCGCTTCCTCACCGAAGTCGCCGCCGCCTGAACCTGACACTGCGTCCCCAAACGCTCGCACCCCCGCGTCGCTGACGCGGGGGTTTTTGTTTGCGCCGACACTGTCTCAGAAAGAAGAGCAGTCGATCAGGCCGCGTAGCTGCCGACAAACGCCAGATGCGTGTAGCTGTCGAACACCGTGGAGAGGATCGCCGCCGCCTCGTCGGGCGCGGGCGCGCCGGGCAGTTCGATCAGCAAATCACTGCCGGCCGCCCCGTCCTCGTCTTCGATGCGATAGGGCGATGCATCAACCAAACGGCCCCCGACCGGCACCAAGTCCTTGGCGATCGCCTCCAGATCCAGGTCCGCCCCCGCAACCGTGAGCGCATAGAGCGACAAATCCCGCGCCCGCGCCTCGCCGACCGGCTTCGCCACCACATAGGCCGGATAGCCTACCGGGTGATCCGAGCGCTGCACGAACGGCAGCCGCGCGATCACCTTGGGATCGTCCGCGCCCACCAGATCAAGCCACCAGGCAATGCTGTTGTCGTCGCCCGCATGGACAAGCCCCAGATCGCCCGCCGAAGCGGCCACTGCCGCGATCGCGTCGGTCGCGGTGTCATGCTCCACGAGCGGAACGATAAAACCGAAGTGGAACCGCGCGGTGTCACGCATGCGTTCCTCATCGGCACCGAAATCCACATGAAGCGCGTGCGGCGCTTGAACGTACGTGAATGTGGAGATGATCGTGCGCCAGATCGATTCCACGCAGCTGATCGGCAAATTGCCCCGATGGCGCGCGATGACCGAGCGCATCTTGTCGGCCTCGCGCTGCGGCCGAAATGCCGATCCGCTCTCGCCGGTTCGCTTGGCCGCGATCAACCGATCGATCAGCTCACCGCGCTGCATGAGCAAATCATGCATGGCGGCGTCGATGCGATCGATTTCCTCGCGGATAGCGCCCAATTTGGAAGGATCGTCGGCGGGGCTGACGGGCATCGACATGGCGGGCCTTTATGATGCTTCTGTTGACCCTCGGTGTAGGTCACGCGCCGCCCGAAATCAAAGAAAAGATTGACAGCTAAACCCCCACGCGCCAAGTCAAAGCCCCTCGCGCGCGCCAGCTGTCCATTGGCACGCGGCGGTCAACGGCCGAACCCATGACGACGCTCGACGCTCAAGATCCCACGTTCGATCAACGGCGCCACCGTGAGGTGGATCACCCGTCGAGCCCGGTCATGCGCTTCAGCGCCGCGCAGCCCCTGGCGCTCGACGCCGGGGTGGATCTGGGCCCCTGGCAAATCGCCTATCAGACCTACGGCACGCTCAACGCCGAGAAGTCGAATGCGATTCTCATTTGTCATGCCCTGACCGGCGACCAACACGTCGCCAATGATCACCCCGTCACCGGCAAGGGTGGCTGGTGGACCTTGATGATCGGGCCGGGCAAGCCGATCGACACCAACCGGTATTTCGTCATTTGCTCGAACGTGATTGGCGGCTGCATGGGCTCGACCGGCCCGGCCTCGATCGACCCGGCCACCGGACGACCCTATGGCCTCGATCTGCCCGTCGTCACCATTCGCGATATGGTGCGCGCGCAGGCCGCCTTGCTCGACGGCCTCGGTATCGAGCGGCTCTTGGCCGTGGTCGGCGGATCCATGGGCGGCATGCAGGTGCTGCAGTGGGCGGCGGCCTATCCCGACCGCGTGGTCGCCGCGATCCCAATCGCCACGGGCGCGCGCCACTCATCGCAAAACATCGCGTTTTATGAGGTCGGCCGCCAAGCGGTGATGGCCGACCCCGACTGGCGCGGCGGGCGGTATCTGGAGCAAGGGGTGAGCCCGAAGAAGGGTCTCGCCGTCGCCCGCATGGTCGCTCACATTACTTATATGTCGGAGCAGTCGCTCCACACCAAGTTTGGCCGCCGTCTGCAGGATCGCGAGACCTTGACGTTCGGCTTCGACGCGGATTTCCAGATCGAGAGCTACCTGCGCTACCAGGGCCTTTCCTTCGTGGATCGCTTCGACGCCAACTCCTATCTCTATGTCACGCGCGCGATGGACTACTTCGACCTCGCCGCCGACTATGGCGGGTCGCTCGCCAATGCGTTCCGCGGCTCCAAGACACGCTTCTGCCTTGTCTCGTTCACCTCGGATTGGAACTTCCCCACCAAGGAAAGCTTGGAAGTGGTGCACGCGCTCAATGCGGCCGGCGCGTCGGTCTCGTTCGCCGAGATCGCGACCGACAAGGGCCACGACGCCTTCCTGCTCGACGTGCCGGAGCTTCTCGCCATGGTCGATGGCTTCCTGGATGCCGCCGCCCGCTCGGTTGGCCTCACGCCGCGGGGGCGCCGATGAACGCACCGATTCCGTTCCCCAACAGCGCGGGCACCGCCAACACGCGCGTCGACCTCGGTGTGATTGCCGAATGCATCAAGCCCGGTTGCCGGGTCTTGGACGTCGGCTGCGGCGACGGCACCCTGCTTGAGATGCTGCGCGACCAAAAAGCGGTCGACGGTCGCGGGCTTGATGTCAGCTCGGAGAATGTCACCACCTGCGTCGCGCGCGGGCTGTCGGTGGTGCAAGGTGACGCAGACAAGGATTTGCGCCA
>CALSBD010000017.1:0-15331 GCA_943373055.1 Rhizobium sp. Q54 | reverse complement strand
CTCATTTCCATCGCCAACGGCCTTGCCCTCATTGGCGAGCGCGATGACGTGGCCGAGTGGGCGGTGAACTGACGGTCGTTCAGCCGATCCGCTTGCCGGTCGTCACGTCGAAATAGTGCACGTTGTCAGGCGTAGCGCCGATCGTGAGACGGGTGCCAATCGTTGTGGCCGCCTTGCCGGGCACGCGGGCGATCAGCGTGGTGCCGTCGCGGCCCGCGCTGGTGCCGTCGAGCCGGCCGTGCAAATAGGTTTCCGCGCCGACCGGCTCCAGCGCATCCAACGTGAAGGCGAGCGCGAGGCCGCCCTCGGGCGGTGGGCCGGCGTGAAGATGCTCGGGGCGCACGCCCACCAGCACGTCCGGTGTGTTGAGACCAGCCGGAGCCGGGGCGTCAAGCGCGCCCTCGCCGGCCGTGAGGCGGCCCTTTTTCACCTGGGCCTTGATGAGGTTCATCGCCGGCGCGCCGATGAAGCCGGCGACAAACACGGACGCCGGCCGCTCGTAAACATCCAGTGGCGGACCAACCTGTTCGACTTCGCCCTTGTTCATGACAACAAGCAAATCGGCGAGCGTCATCGCCTCCAGCTGGTCATGGGTGACATAGACCGAGGTGGTGCCAAGCCGGTTTTGCAGCTGGCGGATTTCGATGCGCATCTGGTTGCGCAGCTTGGCATCAAGGTTCGACAGCGGCTCGTCGAACAAGAACGCCTGCGGCTCGCGGACGATCGCCCGACCCATGGCGACGCGCTGGCGCTGACCGCCGGAGAGCGCGCGCGGCTTGCGGGCGAGGAATGGCTCGATCTGCAGGAGTTCGGCGGCTTCTGCGACGCGGCGCTGGATCTCAGGCTTGGGCACCTTTCTGTTGCGCAGGCCATAGGCGAGGTTGTCGTAAACCGACATGTGCGGATAGAGCGCGTAGTTCTGAAACACCATGGCGATATCGCGCTCGGCCGGCTCTAGGTCATTGACCCGCCGATCGCCGATCTTGATGTCGCCGCTGGTGATGGTCTCCAGCCCCGCGATCATGCGCAAGAGCGTGGACTTCCCGCAGCCGGACGGGCCGACAAGAACGACAAGCGCGCCATCGGCGACCTCCAGTGAGACGTCCTTCACGGCCTCGACGCCGCCGGCATAGACCTTCTTGACGTTTTGAAGGTGGATGGGAGCCATCGGTAACGTCTCACTTCTCGGTTTCGGTGAGGCCCTTCACGAAGAGCCTTTGCATGATGATCACAACGGCGACCGGCGGCAGCATGGCGAGCACTGACGTGGCCATGACAAGCTGCCATTCGGTCAAGGCATCGACGACGGCGATCATCTTCTTGATGCCGATCACGATCGTCTGCATGTCGTCGCGGGTGGTGATGAGGATCGGCCAGAGATACTGGTTCCAGCCATAGATAAACAGGATCACGAACAAGGCCGCGATGTTGGTGCGCGACAGCGGCAGGAGCGTATCGAAGAAGAACTTGATCGGCCCCGCGCCGTCGATCTTGGACGCTTCGACGAGCTCGTCGGGAACCGTCATGAAGAACTGGCGGAACAAAAGCGTCGCCGTGGCTGACGCGATCAACGGCAGCGTCAGGCCGACATAGCTATCAAGCATGTTGAGATCGGCGACCACCTTGTAGGTCGGATAGATGCGCACCTCGACGGGGAGCATCAAGGTGACGAAAATCACCCAGAAGCCGATCATGCGGAATGGAAAGCGGAAATAGACGATCGCGTAGGCCGACAGCAGCGAGATGACGATTTTGCCGAAGGTGATCGCCAACGCCATGATCAGCGAATTGACCAGCATGGTCGACACCGGTTCGCGCGTTGTCGAGCGGGCCCCTTCGAACAAGACCCGATAGTAGTTTTCAAGGCCGTGGGCGCCCGGCAAGAAGCCCATTTGGCCGTTGGCGATGGTGGCGGCATCGTGGGTTGACCCGATCAAGGCAACATAGACCGGGAAGGCGATGATGAGCACGCCGACGAGAAGAATGAGGTGCGCGACGAGCGCGCCAAACCGATCGCGCTCGACCATCAGTACTGCACCTTGCGTTCGATGTATTTGAACTGGATGGCGGTGAGGCCAATGACGATGATCATCAAAATGACCGACTGCGCCGCCGACCCGCCGAGATCCGAGCCAAGGCGTCCGTCGGAGAACACACGATAGACAAGCGTTTCGGTCGCCTTCGCCGGACCGCCTTGCGTCATGGAGTCGATCACGCCCAGCGTGTCGAAGAAGGCGTAGACGATATTGACGACGAGCAGGAAGAACGTGGTCGGCGACAGAAGCGGGAAGATGATGGTCCAAAACCGGCGCGTGGAGCGCGCGCCATCAATCGCGGCGGCCTCAATGACGCTTTTGGGGATGGCTTGCAGACCGGCGAGGAAGAACAAGAAATTATAGGAGATCTGCTTCCACACCGACGCGATGACGACGAGGATCATGGCGTGATCGCCATTCAACAGCGGATTCCAGTCGATGCCCATGGCGCGCAGGCCCTTGGCGAGCATGCCAAGCGAGGGATTGAGCATAAAGATCCACAACACGCCCGCGACCGCCGGCGCGACCGCGTAGGGCCAAATGAGCAGCGTGCGATAAACGCCGGCCCCCTTGATCGACTTGTCCGCCATGGTGGCAAGAAGAAGCGCGGAGGAGAGCGAGATGACGGCGACGAGCGTCGAAAAGACGATCGTAGTCCAGAAGGTGCGGTAGTAATCGGCCTTAGCGAACAATAGCTGATAGTTTTCAAACCAAACGAACTCTGTTGATAAGCCGAAGGCATCTTCCAGCAAAAACGATTGCCACACCGCTTGCACGGCCGGCCAATAGAAAAACACCAAGGTGATGGCGATCTGCGGCAAGATCAGGCCGTAGGGCAGCCAGCGGTTATTGAACACCGCGCGCTTTTGCATGTGGGGCTCCCATCAACCGGACTGGGACATGATCGAGGCAGGAAAAGATGGGCACGCCAGCGCCCAGGGGACCCGGTCGCGAGCGGGCCGCGACCGGTTTAGTCTCATGATGGCGAGCCCTCCCTTGGTAAGGGAGGGACCCGCTTTATCCTCACCGCGTGACGGTGCGTTCGAACTGGCGCAACATTTCGTTGCCGCGGCGGACTGCTTCGTCCATGGCGTCCTTGGCGGACTTCTTGCCGGCGAGCGCGGCTTCGACCTCTTCACCGAACACGTCGCGCAGCTGCACCATACCGCCCAGACGCAGGCCGGCGGAGTTTTCCGTCGGCGGCTTCTTGGTCAGCTGGAGGAGCGGCGTCTCGCGGCCGGGGTTCTTTTCATAGAAGCCGGACGCCTTGGTCTTCTGGTAGGCGGCATTGGTGATCGGCAAATAACCCGACACTTGATGCAGCTCGGCCTGACGGTCGACGTCGGACAGGAAGGTAAAGAACTTGGCGATGCCCTTATACTCGGCGGCCGACTTGCCACCCATCACCCACAGCGAGGCACCGCCGATGATGGCGTTTTGCGGAGCGCCCGCCACGTCGGGGTAGTACGGCATCTCGGCGGTGCCGAACTCAAACTTCGCGTTCGCCTTGACGTTGCCGTAGAAGGCCGACGAAGTGAGGAAGATCGGGCATTCGCCCGAGGTGAAGCGACCTTCGCCGGTGTTGGTGCGGCCCGAATAGTCGAACGTCTTGTCCTTTTGCAGTTCGACCAGGTTTTCAAGGTGCTTGACGTGGAGAGGCGAGTTGATCTTCAGCTCCGCGTCATAGCCCGCCAAGCCGTTCGCCTTGGTCGCGATCGGGATATTGTGCCAGGCCGAGAACTGCTCGATGTTGACCCATGAATACCAGGCGCTGGAGAAGCCGCAGGTGGCGTATCCGGCCGCCTTGAGCTTCTTGGCGTAGTCAAACACCTCTGGCCAGGTCTTCGGCGCCTTTTCCGGGTCCAGGCCGGCCTTCTTGAAGGCGTCCTTGTTGTACCACATGATGGCCGACGACGAATTGAACGGCATGGAGATCATCTTGCCGTCCGCGGTGGAATAATAGCCCGCGATGCCGCCGACATAATCCTTGGTGTCGAACTTTTCGCCCGCCTCGGCCATAAGCTCGTGGACCGGCTTCACGGCGCCCTTGGCGCCCATCATGGTGGCGGTGCCGACCTCGAACACCTGCATGATGTGCGGCGCTTGGCCGGCGCGGAACGCGGCGATGCCGGCGTTCATGGTGTCGGCATAGGAGCCCTTATAGGTGGGCACGATCTTGTAGTCGGTCTGGGTTTTGTTGAAGTCGTCCGACAGCTTGACGATGACGTCATTGTTGGCGCCCGTCATGGCATGCCACCACTGGATTTCGACCGGGGCGGCCAGGGCTGTCGTCGACAGCGCCAGCGTCATGAACACGGCGCTAAGGGACACGCGCTTCATCGTGGTACTCCTCCTGTTTGATCCTCCGCCCGGGAGGCTTCTTTGGGTCCTGCCTGAGCTCAGCCATAAGAGAACCGCAGCCGGCTTTGTGCAAGTCAAATGACAAGGACATGACAATCGCATGACGGCTATTCGATAAGCTGTTGATGAGACGGGTGTTCGCGACCTCGTTTCGGTGAGCCGGCAAATTAAGAGGCGAGCCCAAAGCCGCCCGTCATACCCCAATCACGCCGCGCGCGCGAACTGGCATCCCGCTCAAAACAACCCATGGACGCGGGGCTCCGAATTGGCCCGCCATGTGCATGCAATCGTGTATGCATGATGCGAGGCGACGCCCCGGACCGGTGTCCTCTCCGCACGCCGCTGTGATCACGCTGAGGGCTTGGCGGAGCCGCAAGGGCGTGGCGCGACGGCGCGGAATGCGCAAAGATCGAATGTAACCATCCCTTTGAGGCGAGGCCGCATGGCACAAGACCCTTCTCTTCCCACTCCGGCCCCTGGCGCCGACTTGTCCATCGCGGCTTTGCATGCTGCCTATTTAAGTGGCACATCCCCGCGCCAGACTGTTGAAGCCGTCTATCGGATGATCGAAGAGCTGGCTGATGAGGGCATCTTCCTGGCGCTTCGCCCCCTCGCCGACGTTCTCGCCGACGTTGACCGGCTGGGTCCGCTCGACCCCACGACGAAGCCGCTTTACGGCGTGCCGTTCGCGGTGAAGGACAATATCGACGTGGCGGGCCTGCCCACGACAGCGGCGTGCCCGGCGTTTGCCTACACGCCGGCGCAGACCGCGCCCGCCGTAGCCGCATTGCAAGCGGCCGGCGCCTTGCTCATTGGCAAGACCAATCTTGACCAGTTCGCCACCGGCCTGGTCGGCGTGCGCTCGCCCTATCCCATCCCCAAGAACGCGATCGATCCGGCTTTGGTGCCGGGCGGTTCGTCGTCGGGCTCGGCGGTTGCGGTGGCGCAGGGGCTCGTGACATTCGCGCTCGGCACGGATACGGCCGGCTCCGGCCGCATCCCGGCGGGGCTCAATCGCATCGTTGGCCTCAAGCCGTCGGTTGGCGCCGTGTCGACGCGCGGCGTGGTGCCCGCTTGCCGCACATTGGATTGCGTCTCGGTGTTCGCGGGCTCGGTCGATGATGCCTTCACCGCCACCCGCGTGATGGCCGTGGCCGATCCGCTCGATGCCTATCAGCGCCCGCTGGCGCTGGGCGCGCCAGGCGCCGTCGCCCCCGGGCTGAAGGTCGGCATCCCGCGCGCGGGCGAGCGGCGCTTCTTTGGCGACGCACTGCAAGAGGCTGCGTTCGACGCCGCGCTCGACGTCGTGCGCGGGCTTGGCGCCACACTGGTCGAGATCGATATGGCGCCGTTTTATGAAACCGCGGCGCTCCTGTATGAGGGCCCGTGGGTGGCCGAGCGGCACGCGGCGACGCGCGCGTTTTTGGCCGAACAGCCCGACGAGATGCACCCCACCACCCGCCGCGTCATTGAAGGCGCGATCGGTCGGACTGCCACCGAGGCCTTTGAGGCGGGCTACCGGCTGATGGAGCTCAAGCGGGTGACGGCGCCGACCTGGCGCGCCATTGACCTGATGCTGGTGCCCACCGCGCCGATCAGCCCCACGCTCGCGGATTTGGCGGCGGACCCGATTGGGCCCAACAGCCGGCTTGGCACCTACACCAACTTCGTCAATCTGCTTGATCTCGCCGCGCTCGCGGTGCCGGGCCCCGACCGGGCCGATGGCCGGGCGGCGGGTGTCACCTTGATCGGGCCGCGCGGATCAGATGCGCGACTTGCGTCGTTCGGTCGGCTCATCCCCGCCGCGATCGGCGCGCGGATCGGCGCCACGGCGGGCGTGATGGCAGCGCCGCCCTTGACGGCGGTCGCGCCGGCCGGCTTCATTGAGGTGGTCGTGGTGGGCGCGCACCTGTCCGGCATGCCGCTCAATGGCGAGCTCACGCGGCTGGGCGGCCAGTTCGTCCGGGCCGTGGCGACCGCGCCGAGCTATCGGTTTTATGCGCTCGCCGGTGGCCCGCCCAAGCGGCCGGGCCTGGTGCGGGTGGCGGATCAGGGCGTGTCGATCGACACGGAGGTGTGGGCCCTGCCGCCTGAAGGGTTCGGCCTGTTCGTTGCCGGCATCCCGGCACCGCTTGGCATTGGCACGGTGATGTTGGCCGACGGCACGACCGCCAAGGGGTTCCTGTGCGAGCCGGCCGGTCTCCAAGGCGCGGTGGATATCTCGCACCTGGGCGGCTGGCGCGCGTTCGTCAAACAAGCGGCATGAGGCAGACGCGCACTGCGACGAGAGGAAATCGGCGTGCGCGCTTCTCACTTTGCAGCTGCGGGCTCTTTTGCGAGAAACCGGTACTGCCGTTATTACCGCCCGCTTTGGCCCTCAGCTGGCGGCCGCGGTGAGCGGCTCGGCCGAGGCCGCCTCGCCGAAAGCGAACTCCTCGGCGGCCTTCTCCACCGTCATGAGGTGAGCGCGCATGGCGCTGGCCGCTTTATCGGCCTCGCCGCGCATCACCGCATCGACGATCGCCTGGTGCTCGGCGAACGACTTTTGCAGCCGGCCCAGGGTGTGGAATTGCGCGCGGCGGAACGGCGCCACCTTGCGGCGCACGCCCGTGGTGAGTTCGGCCAGGAAGCTGTTGTGCGCCCCGCGGTAGAGCGTGTCGTGGAAGCGCTCATTGGCAACCTTGTAGGCCTCGATATCGCCGAGCGAGACCGCGCGCCCACACGCGGCCTGGGCGGCTTCCAGGTCGGCGCGCTCTTGGCGCGTCATCAGCGTGGCTGCGTGGTGGGTGCACAGCGCCTCCAGATCGGCCATGACGACGAACATCTCTTGCAGGCGCTCAGGGCTGATGGTGGCCACCACGGCGCCGCGGCGCGGGCGAGCGAGTGCAAAGCCCTCGGCCTCCAGCTGGCGAATCGCCTCTCGCACCGGCGTGCGCGACACACCGAAGGCGCGGGCGAGCTCGATCTCTTCGAGCGGCGTGCCCGGCGAGAGCCGACCATGCACAATATCCTCCGCCAAGCGTTGGCGAATTTCCTCGGCGCGGGTCAAGCTCGTCTTGGTCATCGGTGCGCCGGTCTCCCTCAATCTTGGTGGGCCGCGATCCGCTTTGAGACCGCGCGACAGGGCGCTCTTCCCTGCTTAGCCAGTGCCACAGTGTCCGACCCGGCCCGCACACTCAAGGGCACGGCGCGCGGAAATCGGCGCCAAGACCTCATCGGGATCGGTTAGCAGTGGATGGCGCTTCAGCGCCAGCCACCTGCCGATGCGCCGTGCGGTGCAAAATGGCGTGGCGGGCAACCAAGCGATCGAGATCCTCGTCATAGCCCCCACCGATGACGCAGGCGAGCGGCAAGCCGGCCGCGCGCACCGCGCCGATGACAAACCCATCGCGCGCCGCAAGCCCGGCGTCGGTCAAGGCGAGACGCCCCAGTCGGTCGTCGCGGTGGGGGTCAACGCCGGCATTGTAAAACACCATGTCGGGCCGGACATGGTCGATCGCGCGCTCGATGGGGCCACGCACGGCATCAAGATAGGCGTCGTCGCCGGTGTGGTCGGGGAGGCCGATGTCGAGATTTGAGGGGATCTTGCGGACGGGGTAGTTCTTCTCGGCATGGGCCGACACAGTGAAGACCGAGGGATCACCGGCAAAGATATCCGCCGTGCCGTCGCCCTGATGGACATCGAGATCAATCACCAGCGCCCGTTCGATCATGCGATCTGCCTGCAGCACGCGGATCGCGACCGCGATATCGTTGAAGACGCAAAAGCCGGCCCCTTGCGCGGTGCGGGCATGATGGCTGCCACCCGCCGTGTTGCACGCCAGCCCATGCTCCAGAGCAAGCCGCGCCGTCATCACCGTACCCGCCGACGCCGTGCGCGCCCTGAGCGCCACGGACGGCGTCATGGGAAAGCCGATCTCACGCGCGATCGCGGCGGGCACGCCGGCCGCCAGCACCTGATCGACATACTCGCGCCGATGCGCCAGCGCGATCCACTCGGCCGGCGCGGGGGCCGGCACGTGGAAGCCATCAGGCACCAACCCCTCGTCCACCAAATACGCCGCCAACCGCCGAAACTTGCCCATCGGAAACCGATGGTCCGCCGGCAGCTCAGCGTCATAGCGAGGGGAATGGACGATGGGGAGAGGCATGGGGGTGAAGATAGGGGGTGATGGGCGCGATGGCGAGGGTGAGGATGGGGTTGATCCTGACGCCTGGGGCCTATGTCGAAGCCGGGGTGGTGTTTGGAGTTGGACAACATGTTCGGTATTCTTGAAATACTCAATTTTGAAAATGAGCCATAATACGATTTCAATGAAGCATATTTGATCCCTCCCCCTTATCTCCCTGCGTGAGAATGTGCCCCAAGGGGGCGGATGAGGGGTTTTCGAGCGTTATTCGAATATTACGATACATTCTAAACTTTTGACGTCCTCTCATCCGTCGCTTCGCGACACCTTCTCTCGCGAGGGGAGAAGGGCAAGCGTGTTGATGGGATTGGAGAGATACTATGGTTTTTCTTTATAGAAATGTAGCAACCCCCTCTCCCTGTCCCTCCCCCGCCGAGGGGGAGGGGACGCCTGAACTTGGGTTGAACGTGGCTTAAGCCCTTCAATTCACTCAACAATCATTGGAGCGTCCCCTCCCCCCTTGCGGGGGAGGGACAGGGAGAGGGGGTGCCACGCACACCAACACCCAAGTCCTTGCTAACAAACCGAAATTCCAATCTCATCCAACAAAAAACCCGGGTCTGTCGCCAGACCCGGGCTTGAGTGTGTCAATCTGTCAGCGTCACGCCGCCTTCTTCTCACCACCGGCCATGTGCTCGTAGAAGCTGGTGCCGGTTTCAGCCAAGTGCTTCAGGAGCTTGTTGGGCTTGAAGCGGGGGCCGTTTTTCTTGGCGAGGTGGTCGCACAGGGCGGCGAACTGGGTGGTGCCCATCGAATCGATGAACGACAGCGTGCCGCCGGTGTAGGGGGCGAAGCCGAAGCCGAGGATGGAGCCGACGTCGGCCTCGCGCGGGTCGGTGACGACGCCCTCTTCCACGGTGCGGGCCGCTTCCAGCGCCTGGGCGGCGAGGAAACGGTGCTTGAGGTGGTCCATGTCGAAGGCTTCCGCGGGCTTGGGTGTGCCGAGAATGTCGACGAGGCCCTTATAGAGGGTCTTTTTGCCGCGACCGGCCGGGTAGTCATAGAAGCCCTTGCCGTTCTTGCGGCCAAAGCGCTCCTGGTCGACGACCAGCGCCTTGAGGATCTTCTCTTGCGTGGGGTCCACGGCCTTCTCGCCGAGGTCCGTCTTGGTCGCCTGCAGGATCTTCCAGGACAAGTCGAGACCGACCTCGTCGGCCAGCGTCAGCGGGCCAACCGGCATGCCGGCCATGGTGGCGGCCTTCTCGACCATCGACGGGGCCACACCCTCGGCGAGCATCAAGAAGCCCTCGCGGACATAAGCAAGCACGCAGCGATTGGCGAAGAAGCCACGCGCGTCATTGACGACGATCGGCGTCTTCTTGATCGCCTTGACGAAATCCATGGCGACGGCCAGCGCTTTGTCGCCGGTCTTCTTGCCCATGATGATCTCAACGAGCATCATCTTATCGACCGGCGAGAAGAAGTGGATGCCGATGAAGTTCTTCGGCGTCTTGGAGTTCTGCGCCAGTGAGGTGATCGGCAAGGTCGACGTGTTAGAGGCGAAGATCGCGCCCTTCTTGAGGTGCTTTTCGATCACCTCGGTGACGTCCTTCTTGACTTGACGGTCTTCGAACACCGCTTCCACCACGAGATCGCAGTCGGCGAGCGCGGCGTAGTCGGCGGTCGGGTGGATGCGGGCCAGAAGCGCGTCCTGCTTCTCTTTGGTCAGGCGGCCCTTGGCGACGTCCTTACCCGTGAGGTCGAGCGAATAGGCCTTGCCCTTGTCGGCGGCAGCCTGATCACGGTCGATGAGCACCACCTCAAGGCCGGCCTTGGCCGACACATAGGCGATGCCCGCGCCCATGAAGCCGGCGCCGACCACGGCGACCTTCTTCAGATTGGTCGCCGGCACGTCGGCCGGGCGGCGGGCGCCCTTGTTCAAGTCCTGCATGGAGACGAACAGCGAGCGGATCATCGCCGCGGCTTCCTTCGTCTGCAGGACATGGGCGAAGTAACGGCTCTCCACCTTGAGCGCCAGGTCGATGGGCAGCTGCAGCCCCTCGTAACACACGCTCATGATGGCGCGGGCGCCGGGATAATTATCCGCGGTCTCCTTCAAGTAGATCGCGTTGGCGGCCGGCCAGAACTGCATGCCGGCGGGCGTATAGACGCGATTGGCGAGCTTGAAGTCCTTGCGGTCCCAGGCAGCGACCGGCGCAACCTTGCCGTCCTTCAAGAGACCCTTGGCGACGCTGATGAGGTCGGCGGCCGGGGCCACTTCAGTGACGAGGCCAAGCGCCTTTGCTTTGTGGGCGCCGTGTTGGGTGCCCTGCAACAGCATGGTGAGGCCCGATTGGGCGTCGGTCAGCCGCATCACGCGCTGGGTGCCGCCGGCGCCGGGGAAGATGCCGACCTTCACTTCCGGCAGGCCGACCTTGGCCTTCTCGGCGTCCGACATCACACGGGCGTGGCAAGCAAGCGACAGCTCAAACGCGCCGCCCAAGCACAGGCCGTTGATCGCCGACACCCACGGCTTGCCACAGGTCTCGATCTTGCGGAACAACAGCGACAGCTTGCGGCTTTCATCGAACACGAGCTTGGAGGCGGCCTCCGCATCGGCGCGACGCATCAGGGCGGCCTTTTTCAACATGCCTTCCAGCATCTTGAGATCGGCGCCCCCGGAGAAGGTATCCTTGCCCGAGGTGATGACGACGCCCTTGACGGCGGCGTCGGCGACGGTGGCGTCACAGATCGCGTCGAGTTCGGCCATCACCTCGGCGGTGATGACGTTCATGGAGCGGTCGGCCATGTCCCAGGTGACAAGGGCAATGCCGTCAGCGTCGACCGTGAGGGTGAAGTTTTGGTAGGTCATGATGGTTCCCCTCCCCGTCAAACGCGTTCAATGATGGTCGCGCAGCCCATGCCGGCGGCGACGCACAAGGTGACGAGCGCGGTTTCCTTGTTGGTCCGTTCCATCTCGTCGAGCACGGTGCCCAGGATCATCGCCCCGGTGGCGCCCAGCGGATGGCCCATGGCGATCGCGCCGCCATTGACGTTGACCTTGGCCGGATCGAGGTCAAACGCCTGCCGATAGCGCAGCACGACCGACGAGAAGGCCTCGTTGATCTCAATGAGATCAATGTCCTTCATGGTCATCTTGGCGCGCTTCAGGAGCTTTTCGGTCACGTCGACCGGGCCGGTGAGCATCAGGGCGACATCCGAGCCAATCGAGCAGAACGCCTTGACGCGGGCGCGCGGCTTCAGGTTGGCGGCCTTGCCGGCGCGGGCCGAGCCGACGAGGATCGCGGCGGCGCCATCGACGATGCCCGACGAGTTGCCCGCGTGGTGGACGTGGATGACCTCCTCCACATCAGGGTGCGCCATGGTGGCAATCGCATCGAAGCCGCCCATCTCGCCCATCATGGCGAATGAGGCATTGAGCGCGCCGAGCGCCTGCATGTCGGTGTTGGCGCGGATCGTCTCATCCCGATCGAGGATCGTGATGCCGCCGACGTCCTTGACCGGCACCACGGAGTTCTTGAAGCGGCCCTCGGCCCAGGCGGCCGCCGCGCGCTTCTGGCTTTCCACCGCCAGCGCATCGCAGTCGGTGCGGGTGAAGCCATACTTGGAGGCAATCAAGTCCGCAGCCACGCCCTGCGGCATGAAGTAGGCCGGCAGCGCGACCATGGGGTCAGCGGCAATCGCGCCGCCCGAGGCGCCCATGCCGATGCGCGACATCGATTCTACGCCCCCCGCGACGATCAGGTCGGACTGGCCCGACATCACCTTGGCGGCGGCGAAATTGACGGCTTCCAGGCCCGAGGCGCAGAAGCGATTGATCTGGATGCCTGGCACCGTGGCGCCATAGCCGGCCGCCAGCGCGACCGAGCGGGCGATGTCGCCGCCCGCCTCGCCGACCGGGTCGACGCAGCCCAGGATCACGTCCTCAACGAGCGTGGTGTCGAGGCCGTTGCGCTCGCGCAGCGCGTCCAGCGTCGTCTTCGACAGCTGGACCGCGGTCACTTCGTGCAAGGACCCGTCGGCCTTGCCCTTGCCGCGCGGCGTGCGCACGTGATCGTAGATGAAGGCATCTGCCATGGGAGTACTCCCGTTTTGAGACTTTTCTCGTTGCGTCGATACAAAGCGGCGACCGGGTGGCGGGGCCACCCGGTCGGTCAAGATCAGAACATCTCGGCGGGCATCGACATCATGGTGTCGGCGCCGGTGGAGATGCGGGCGAGGTGAGCGCCGGCACCGGGCATGATGCGCTCCATGTAAAAGCGGCCGGTGAGCAGCTTGGAATCGTAGAACGTCGCGCGACCGTTGGCGCCGGCGGCCTTCTTCTCCAGCGACACCTTGGCGATCTGCGCCCACATATACCCCATCGCGACGATGCCGAAGAGGTGCATGTAGTCGGTCGAGCCGGCTCCCGCGTTATCGGGCTTGGCCATGGCGTTGGCCATGAACCACATGGTCGCCTGCTGCAAAGTGCCGAAGCCCACCTTCAGCGGCTTGACGTACGGCGCGAGCGCCTCGTTGTCGGCATTCGCCTTCAAGAAGGTTTCGACCTCCTTGAAGAACGTCATCACCGCACGGCCGCCGTTGGCGGGCAGCTTGCGGCCGACGAGGTCGAGCGCCTGAATGCCGTTGGCGCCTTCATAGATCATGGCGATGCGGGCGTCGCGGACGAACTGCTCCATGCCCCACTCGGCGATGTAGCCATGGCCGCCAAACATCTGCTGAGCGGCGACCGCGTTTTCAAAGCCCTTGTCGGTCAACACGCCTTTCAGAACCGGGGTCATCAGACCCATGAGGTCGTCGGCCTCGATCTTCGCCTTTTCGTCGTCGGAGCGGTGGGCGACGTCGCCCTTCAGCGCGGTCCACAGCACGAGCGCGCGGGCGGCCTCGTTGAACGACTTGATCGACAGAAGCGTGCGGCGCACGTCGGGGTGCACCAAGATCGGGTCGGCGGCCTTCTCCGGGTTCTTGGCGCCATCGAGCGCACGGCCCTGGATGCGCTCCTTGGCGTAGGTGACCGCGTTCTGATAGGCGACCTCGGACTGGGCGAGGCCTTGGATGGCGACGCCCAAGCGGGCCTCGTTCATCATGACGAACATGGCGCGCAGGCCCTTGTCCTTCTCGCCGACGAGCCAGCCGGTGGCGCCGTCATAGTTCATGACGCAGGTCGCGTTGCCGTGGATGCCCATCTTGTGCTCGATCGAGCCGCAAGCGACGCCATTGCGGGCGCCGAGCGTGCCATCGGGATTGACGATGAACTTCGGCACCACGAACAGCGAGATTCCCTTCACGCCCTCCGGCGAGCCTTCCATGCGGGCGAGCACCAGGTGGACGATGTTTTCGGTCAGATCATGCTCGCCGGCCGAGATGAAGATCTTGGTGCCGGTGATCTTGTAGGACCCATCGGCCTGCGGGACGGCCTTGGTCTTGATGAGGCCGAGGTCGGTGCCGCAATGCGGCTCGGTCAGGTTCATGGTGCCCGACCACTTGCCCGAGATCATGTTGGGCAAATAGGTGGCCTTCTGCTCGTCCGACGCGTGGGTCTGCAAAGCAGCGATCGCGCCGGCGGTCAGGCCGGGGTACATGGAGAACGCCATGTTGGCGGAGGAGGCGAACTCGTTGATGATCGAGGTGATGGTGTGCGGCAGGCCCTGGCCACCATAGGCCGGATCCGCCGACAGACCGCCCCAGCCGCCGGCGGCATAGGCGTCATAGGCCTCCTTATAACCCTTGGGCGTGGTCACGCGGCCATCGGCGTGGCGGGTGCAGCCTTCCTGGTCGCCCGACAGGTTGACCGGCTGCAGAACCTCTTCGCACAGCTTCGCCGCTTCAACCAGGATGGCCTCAAGCACATCAGGCGTCGCGTCGGCGAAGCCCGGCAGGTTGGTGTAGCGCTCGTAGCCGAGCACTTCGTTGAGCAGAAACAGCGTGTCCTCGACGGGGGCGCGATAGGTCGGCATGGGGTCTCCTCGGTCAGTTCGCGGCGCGGGACGTTGCCCGGTCATCAGCCGTACCTCCCTTTTGAGAGCGGTACGGGTCGCGTTGGTCACTTGACGTTTACGTAAGCGTCAGCACCTAGTGGGGCGGTGTATAATCCTTTCGTCGGGTGTCCGCAATCGTGTCGCAACGTCACCCGAAGCAGGTTTTTTCGCGCCAAGAGTCGCAAGGATACTCCCGAATGAAAAGGGGCTTTGCGCGCAAAAGTGCCCAATTTGGCCCGCGGTGACAGACGGGTATGGGCTGTATACAATCAACACTGACCTTGGGTTAGATAAAACCTCGGTAAAAATGCGGGCCCCCTCCGATAAGCGCTCAAGCAACGCAGCTCTTTTGCCTTAACGCAAGGATAGACCACGATTGACGTTACGGGATGGCCCATCATTGAAATGAAGCAAGACTTGCAAGATTTGAGAAATGATCGTGTGCAAGGCTTCATTAAACCATGAATGCTAGCGTCACCGCCTCAAGGCTCTTGATAGTCTACCAACGCGATGTCGTCGGGCGAGTGGTGGGTGTCGTGATGGTGAACACAAAAGTGACGGTTGACGACCCGCTGGCGCAGGCCGGTACGGCAAATGACGTTGATCGTGTCATGGCCGTGGCAGGCTCAACCGGGCCTAAGACCGACACGCCAGGCTGGGCCGATGATGCGTGGCGCGCCCGCATGTCGGCGGTCCTGGATTGCTTGCCCCACGCCGCGTGGATCAGCGATGCCGAGGGTCGCTATCAGTTTCAAAACCGGCACGACCGCGCCTCGTTTGGCGACTTGATCGGCAAGCGCGCCGA